>CAZMOH010000001.1:0-32054 GCA_964567875.1 uncultured Candidatus Peribacteria bacterium
AAATGTATTACTAAAAATCCCGCGAAAATTTTTATTTTTCGGCTGCTTCAATCGGGTTCTCAATTAAACTAACAACTGTCATTGGACCAACGCCACCAGGAACTGGCGAGATTTTTGCAACAATGTTTTTTGTTGACTTAAAATCAGTATATCTTACTAGTTACTATTTTTTTTCGCGAGATTTTTATCATTGCTAATAATTTGGTTTTACATAAACTAGTGTCGAAAAAATTTCGCGGAATTTTTCTATATAAAACTTCAAAATTATAAAATGAACTTAAAAATAGGGATTGTCGGTTTACCAAATGTCGGAAAATCAACACTTTTCAACGCTTTAACTGGTGCCAAAAATGCGGCAGCAGAGAATTTTCCATTTTGTACAATTGACCCTAATGTTGGAATTGTGAATGTGCCAGATAAACGACTCGAAAATCTCGCGAAAATTGTTAATCCAGAAAAAATACAATATTCCGTAGTAGAATTTGTAGATATTGCCGGATTGGTTGCCGGGGCTAGTCAAGGAGAAGGTTTAGGGAATAAATTTTTAGCACATATTCGTGAGTGTAGTGCAATTGCGCATGTTTTGCGGGATTTTGAGGATCCTGATGTGCATCATGTTTCCGCTAAAGTTAATCCTGGTGAGGATTTTGAAGTTATCTTAACAGAGCTTATTTTAGCCGACTTAGAATCAGTTCAAAAACAAATAGAAAGAGTAACTAAAAAATCACGGAGTGGTGATAAAGAAGCTAAAAAAGATTTAGAATTTCTAGAAAAAATTCGCGGAATTTTAGAAAAAGGGGAACTAGCTAGCTCGCTACAAAAAGAACTAGGCGAAGATTACGCGGAGCTTAAAAAGTTTCATTTATTAACAACTAAACCTTTTTTAATCGTAGCCAATACTTCTGAAGAAAATTTCATTAATTTTAACGAAGAAAAATTCCGCGAAAAATTAGGCAACAAATTTTCAAAAGTACCGATTGTGCCAATTTGTGCTAAAACGGAAGCTGAACTGGCCGAACTAGACCCAGCCGAACGATTAGAGTTTTTAAAAGAACTGGGAACTGATAAGTCAGGGTTAGAATTACTAACTCAAAAAAGTTTTGAATTATTAGGTTTACAAAGTTATTTCACAGCGGGCGTAAAAGAAGTGCGGGCTTGGACAATCTATAAAGGAGACACCGCTCCGCAAGCAGCGGGAGCAATTCATACTGATTTTGAAAAAGGGTTTATTAAAGCTGACACAATTGCCTATGAAGACTTTATCAAATATGGTGGAGAAGCTGGAGCCAAGGAAGCGGGGAAAATGCGAATGGAAGGAAAAGATTATATCGTTCAAGACGGTGATGTGATGCACTTTAAATTTAATGTGTAAGTTTTAAGCTAAAACTTCGCGGGATTTTAATCTTTTTTCCAGCTATAAAAATAAAGACCTATAATTATTACAGTTAATAACAATAGTGCCTGAATCTTTTTCCAGCCAGTTAACAAAATAGAAATCCCCGCGAAATTTATTGAAATTATCATAAACAAAAAAACAGCTTTTTTTTCACCAATTTTTTGCGAAACCAAGTGGTGTAGATGTTTTCCATCTCCTTTAAATGGTGATTTTTTATCAATAAAAATTCGTCTAATTGTTACAAACCCTAAATCAAGTAAAGGAAAACCTAGAATTAAAAGAGTAGTGGCAATTTTTGTTCCAGCCATAATAGATAGAATAGCTAATAAAAATCCAATAACTTGTGAGCCAGTATCTCCCAGCAAAATTTTTCCGCGAAAAAAAGTTAGCCAACTTCCTAGCATTATTCCTGCGAGTGAAAAAGTTAAGCTTTGAGCTAGGGATAAATCATTTTCCCAAATAACTTCAGGACGAATTAATCCAAAAATACCCAAAGCCAAAAATCCAATTCCTGCTACTCCAACACATAATCCTTTCAAGCCATCAAACCAATTCATGGCATTTTGGATAGCTATAATCCAAAAAATAGTTAGAGGAATTGCCAAATTTCGCGGGATTTCTAGGCTACTATTCCCAAACGGATTGCCAATATAATCAATCTTATCAATAAAAATTGCAAAGATCAAAGCTATTAAGAACTGAGTTAGAAGTCGCGGCCAAACAGGGAGTTTTTTTCGATCGTCCCAAAAAGAAATTCCTGCGAGAATTATTACTAATCCAAATAAAAGCCATAATTTTTGCCAGATTAGTAAGGATAAAATTATTATTATAAGCGTTAATCCTCCGGGGTAAGGGATTTTTTCGCGAGATTTTCCATAGCGTTCAGGAAAATCTAAAAGTCCTATTTGAGGAAAAATTTTTACAGAAAATTTTATCAGCAAGGCTGAAATTATTCCGAAAATTAAAAACAATTGAAGATAAAACATCTTTTTTCATAAAAAATAATATCATAAACATCTTTTTTATTAAAAATTTCGCGGGATTTTATTCAATATGACATTTATTCGGAATACTTTTTGTTGTATTTTAAAAACTTGCAAAAAAATCTTGACAGAAATTCTTTCTAAAATAGAATCGCCCAGCTTTTTTGACGAAAAATTATGCTTCAACCAAAGAAAACGAAACACAGAAAGCAGTTTAGATTGCGTTCGCAATCAAAAGGGATTTCTACCCGAGGGGCGACTATTGCCTTTGGGAAAATTGGAATTAAGACGGTTCAAGCTGGAGAAATTACGGCGCGACAAATAGAAGCAGCTCGTCGAGTTATTTCAAGATCTTCTAAGCGTGGAGGAAAAGTTTGGATTAGAATTTTTCCTGATAAGATTTTGACTTCCAAAGGGGCAGAAGTTCCAATGGGATCAGGAAAAGGGTCGCCTGATAAATGGGTTTGCCAAGTTAAACCAGGACGAATTTTGTTTGAAATGGCTGGGGCAGATATGGCAACTATGAAAGAAGCATTACGGTTGGCAATTTATAAATTACCGGTGAAATGCAAAATTATTACTACTGAAATTTAAGATGAAAGTTCAAGAATTACGTCAAATGACAGAAAAAAAACTTAATCAAAAATTAAGGGAGATGCGTCGTGAATTAAATAGTGCTAAATTTCGCGTAAAAACTGGGCAAAATCAAAACACAGCTCAGATCAAGAAATTAAGAAAAACAATTGCTAGGATTTTGACAATTCTTCAGGAAATGAAGGATAAATTAACTAAAACTGCATAATAATGATTACAAAAAAAGGAACGGTTATTAAGGTTATTGATGATAAAACTGCGAAAGTAGAGGTACACAGTTATCGTCAACATAAGATTTATAAAAAACGGTACAGAATTACAAAAAATTATTTAATAGATACTCCAAATCGTTTAAATGAAGGAGATCAGGTTGAAATTGAACAATGTCGTCCTGTTTCTAAACGAAAACATTGGAGATTAGCAGTAAAACCAGCGAAAAAATGATTCAACATATGTCTTGGTTACAGGTAGCTGATAATACTGGTGCAAAGAAAGTTATGTGCATCAAGGTATTAGGAGGATCCAAACGACGATATGCTCGCGTGGGAGATGTTATTGTTTGTACAGTAAAAGAGGCTGCACCTAAAGGTGTTGTTAAGAAAAAGTCTGTGCAAAAAGCAGTTGTTGTCAGAACAACTAAAGATATTAAACGACCGGATGGTTCTATTCTCCGTTTTGATGAAAATGCAGTTATTATTATTAACAATGAAGGACAACCAAAAGGAACTCGTGTTTTTGGGCCGGTTGCCCGTGAACTTCGAGCCAAAGGTTATCAGAAAATTATATCACTAGCTCCTGAAGTATTATAAAATGAAATTTAGAATTAATGACGATGTCGTAATAATCGCGGGAAAAGATCGCGGAAAAACTGGGAAAATTACAAAAGTTTTGCCTAAAAAAGGAAAAGTGATTGTAGAAGGAGTTAATAAAGCTATTAAGCATGTTAAAGGTAGAAACGGAGAAGCAGGAGAACGAGTAGAGTTTTTCGCTCCAATTGATGTTTCTAATGTAGCGATTGCTGATCCCAAAGATGGAAAACCTTCTAAGATTGGGTATCGAGTTGAAGGTAAGACAAAAGTTAGGTTTGCGCGAAAATCTGGAACTGTTTTACCAACAGCTTCCAAAAAAACTGCTAAAAAAGTTGTTAAAAAATAATTAAAAATGAAATCCGAATTATACGAAAAATATCAGAAAGAAATTCGCGGGAAACTGCAAAAGGACTTGGGTATTAAAAATCCAATGGAGGTTCCAAAGATTGAAAAAATTGTTATCAATGCTGGAATTGGGTCTTATTTACAGAAATTGGGGTCAAAAGATACTTCATATGTTGAAGAATGTTTGTCAAATATTGCTGGACAAAAAGCATTGGTAAATAAGGCTAAACTTTCTATCTCTAATTTTAAATTGCGAGAGGGAATGCCGGTGGGAGTTTCTGTTACTTTGCGAAAAGAACAAGCTTATAATTTTCTTTATAAATTAATTAATCTTGTTTACCCACGGGTACGAGATTTTCGCGGAGTTGGTGGAAATCCCTTTGATAAAAATGGAAATTGTTCAGTTGGATTTAAAGACCATACAGTTTTTATGGAAGTGGAAAAACCAGAAAATTCAAATAAAATTTTTGGATTACAGGTTGTAATAGTTACTTCCACGAAAAATAAAGAACATGCGAAAGCTCTTTTAACGGAATTTGGATTTCCTTTTAAGAAAAAATTAACTAATAAATAAAAAATGGCTCGAAAAGCAATTGTCGTCAAATCACGAAAATTTATGGAACGATATCTTCTCGCGAAAAAAGAAGGTCGTAAAATAAAAAAATCAACTCAAGCTTATAATCGCTGTAGTTTATGCGGTCGTCCGCACGGTTATATGCGTGACTTCGGAATTTGTCGAGTTTGCTTTCGTGAATTAGCTGAAAAAGCTCAAATTCCTGGTGTAAAAAAATCTTCTTGGTAAAAACTATAAAAAATGATTGATCCTATTGCTGATTTCTTGACTCGTATTCGAAACGCTCAAATGGCTAAACATACTGAGCTAGTCGTTCCTTATTCAAAAACAAAGCAAGCTATTGCTGAGGTAATGAGAAAAAATAAATTTTTAACTAGCGTTGAAAAAAGGAAAGACGAGAAAGGGAAGTTTGATGTTTTAGTTGTGGGATTACCAGCAAAAAAATTAAATCTAAAACGAGTTTCTAAATGTGGACAAAGAATCTACACTTCAGCAGAAAACATTCGTAAAGTGACTAATGGTTATGGTATCGCTATTATTTCTACTTCCAAAGGGATGATGACTGGGTACGAAGCTCGTGCTTTAAACATTGGTGGAGAATATATTTGTGAAGTTTCTTAAAAAAACCGCGAAATTTTAGTTTAAAAAATAAAAAATATAATAAACAGTAATTTATTTTTTGATTTTAATTAAAGTTTTCTTAAAAATATTTTTTATCCAATCTTTTTGTCATGTGCCTTTTTTATCTGTTTTTTCAATATATTAACAGCTAAATCGGCACATTTTCGGATATTATCAGTACTAACTTCTGCATGGAAATTACCTAATCCAGGGAATTCCATATTGATAGATAATTCAAAACGATTTCCCGAAGAATGTTTATTTTTTGTAAGTTTTATATTAACCATAACAGATTCATCATTAGAAATTCCCGCGAATTTTTTTAGGGGTAAGAATCTTTTTTCAAAATATGCTTTATCTTCATCAAAAAAAGTAACATTGTCTGTTTGAAATTGGAAAATCATTTTTTAAAATGGTTAAAAATTATTACTCTAATGATAAGTCTGATTATAAATATTTTCAACTAGAAATTTTCTTTTAAATTGTTTTTTTATATTTTTTAAGTAATTTAGTAGCATATGAAGAAGTTTAAACTAATTGAATTTCCATTATTTTCTGACAAAAAAGGAACGCTTATTCCGTTTGAATTTTCAGATATTCCTTTTCCAGTTAAGCGTGTTTATCTAGTTACAGGAAAAAAAGAAGTCCCTCGCGGACAACATGCTCATATTATTGAGGATGAACTTTTTGTAGCAGTTTCAGGTTCAATTTTAATTAAAATAAATGATGGAATTAAAGATTATGAATTTTTATTAGATAAACCCAATAGAGGACTTTTGGTGAAAAAAAATTGTTGGCATGAGCTTCATAACTTCACAAAAGATACTATAGTAATGGCTTTTTCCTCCACAGAATATCTTCCAGGTTCTAAGAATTATATTACAAATAAAGAGGAATTTTTTAAAAAATATAAAAATTAAAATCCCGCGAAATTTTTTTAACTATAAAATGGGGCGAACGGTGGGGATCGAACCCACGGCCAGCTGGACCACAACCAGCTGCTCTACCACTGAGCTACGTTCGCCGTGATAGGCGGAGCAGATTATAAATTCTTTTGCTTTTTTCGCAAATCTTTTCTGAAAATGACGAAATTTATTTTCGTTTTGAGTATTTTTTGTGTACAATAAAACTGATGTTAAGTTTTTTTTTCAATTTTCTATTTCTAATAACACAAAAAATAGAGCTCACTCAAAATCCTGTTTTGAATGAGGCAGAGTTCCATAACAGTGCCCCTTTAAGAAAAATTAAAATCCCGCGAAATTTTAAAAAAAAGATAACTTTTTCTTCATCAAAACAAATCTGTCAGTCAAGATTTTTTACTAAATCTGATCAAAAAACATCACAAATAGATAACTTAGACTTTCCTTTAAATAAATATTTTCGCCAAACTCTATCTACACCAACTCAAGTCAAAGGAATTTATTTAACTGGATATACTTTTTCTAATAAAAAGAAACGGACAGATTTAATAAATCTTATAAAAAATACAGAATTAAACACGATTGTTATTGATTTTCAAGATTCAGATGGAGGGCTTATGTTTCCTGTTCAAGATCCAGAATTACAAAAAATTCCTCTTTCTACAGTTTATTTATCACGAAAGAAATTCCGCGAAATTTTAAATAAAATACACAAAGAGGGGATTTATACGATTGTTAGGATTACAACTTTTCAAGATTCTGGAGCAGTAAAAGCTTTTCCTGATTTAGTTTTAAAAAACAAAAGAGGTGATGATTGGAAAAATTATAAGAATCTTTCTTGGTTAGATATGACAAATAAAAAATCTTGGGAAATTCCCGCGAAAAAAGCCTTAGAAGCAGTTAAAATGGGATTTGATGAAGTTCAATTTGATTATGTTCGTTTTCCCACAGATGGGAATTTAAAATCAATTTCATATTATGAATTAGGAGATAAAAAGAAGTACGAGGTTTTAATAGATTTTTTCTCCTTTTTACAAAAACAAAAAAAGAAACTAGGGGTTCCTATTTCTGTAGATTTATTTGGTATAACTTACGCAAATTACAGTAATATTTCGCGGGATTTAATGATTGGTCAACGTTTAATTGATGCAGTTAAATATTTTGATTATGTATCTCCAATGCTTTATCCGTCACATTATGTTTCAGGTTATTTAGGCTATAAAAATCCCGCGAATTTTCCATATCAAGTTATTTCAAAAGCTTTATATGATGGACATAATATGATTAGGAGACACACAAAACAGCCCATTACTAAGACTAGACCATGGCTTCAATCTTTTAATTTAGGAGCAATTTATGATTATGGGAAAATTCGTGCTGAAATTCGAGCAGTAGAAGAAAGCGGATCTTCTGGATGGATTTTGTGGAATGCTCGTAATGTCTACGGGATTGGGTTGAATAAAAATTAAAATTTCGCGGGATTTTTGCTAGATTTTTTATCCTAAAAAGACAAAATACCAGTGATATTTTTTTTAAAAAATGAAAAATGTACTAATTTCGGTTTCAGATAAAACAGGTGTAACAAAATTTGCAAAAAACCTCGAAGAACTTGGTTATAACATTCTCTCAACAGGTGGAACTTTTCGTGTTTTAAAAGAAGCGGGAATCAAAAACCTACAAGAAGTTGCAGATTTTACAAAATTTCCAGAAGGATTAGAAGGACGAATTAAAACACTTACTCCGCAAATTTTCGCGGGAATTCTTTATCTACGAGGAAACGAAACTCACGAGAAGTTTATGCGTGAAAATAATTTAGAGGATATTGATATGGTGGTAGTTAATTTGTATCCATTTAAAAAGAATTATTTAGATAACTCCAAAGATTTCCGCGAAAAGGTAGAACAAATTGATATTGGAGGACCTTCAATGATTCGGGCAGCAGCGAAGAATTTTGAATTTTGTGCGCCAGTTGTTGATCCAGATGATTATGCCAAAATTATTTCCGAACTTAAAAATGAAGGGGATATTACTTTAAAAACACGAAAAATTTTAGCGGCCAAAGTTTTTGAAATGACCGCACATTATGATTTATTAATCGCGAAATTTTGGGTGGAAAACGCTGAAAAAAGACCGCTTCGTTATGGGGAAAATCCTCACCAATCAGCAGTTATTTTAGAAGACCCCTTTGTCGAAGGAGTAAACTTAGTTAAAGCGAAAGTTCTAAACGGGAAACCACTTTCTTATAACAATTTTGGTGACTCAACTGGAGCTCTGGAATTAGCAATTAGTTTTGAACAACCTTTTGCTTGCATCATAAAACACGCTTCACCATGTTGTGCGGCAATTGGAGAAACCATTGATGAAGCTTTTTCGCGGGCTTATGAAATGGGAGATTCTTTATCCGCTTTTGGGGGAATTATTGCCTTAAATCGTAAGGTAAATAAAGCGACTGCTGAGAAAATTATCTCATTTTTCAACGAAGTGGTAATGGCGCCAGGATATGATGATGAAGCTCTAGAAATTTTGAAAACCAAGAAAAATTTGCGAGTTTTAGAAGTGCCAAATATGGACAAAGTAGAACCAGATTTTGTTTATAAACGAGTTCGGGGAGGAACTTTAATGCAAGAAATAGATTTGAAACAAATTTCCCGCGAAAATTTACAAACAGTTACCAAGGAAGCTCCTTCAGAAAAGGAAATTATAGACTTACTGACAGCTTGGAAAATTGTAAAAATGGTTAAATCAAATGCAATAGCCATTGTTAAAGACGGTGCACTTATTGGGGCTAACGGTGGGCAAACTTCGCGAGTTGACGCGATGAAAAATGCGATTGCTCAAGCTGGTGAAAAAGCAATCGGGGCAGTTTTAGCTTCAGATGCTTTTTTCCCTTTTCCAGACGCGGTGGAAGCAGCGGGAGAAGCTAAAATTTCAGCCATTATTCAGCCAGGTGGTTCTCGGAATGACGATATTGTTTTTGCTAAAGCTGATGAATTAGGAATTAAAATGGTTTTAACCGGGACACGAAGTTTTCTGCATTAAAAAATTCCCGCGAAATTTTAAAAAATGAAACAAGATAAAATAGAGACTACTTTTCTGAAAACTTTTCGTGGATTTAAAAAAATAATTCCGATGATTTTGATTATTTTTCTAATAATCAGTTTTATCAAAGTTTTAATTCCTACCAGTTTTTATCAAAAAATTTTCACAGGTAATTTTTTCGCGGATTTATTTATCGGAAGTACTTTGGGGAGTGTTTTAGCTGGGAATCCAATTACTGGATATATTTTGGGAAACGAATTTTTAAAAAACGGAGTTGATTTAGTGGCAGTTACTTCTTTTTTGGTTTGTTGGACAACTGTTGGATTAATTCAGTATCCTGTAGAAAGCATTAGTTTGGGTAAAAATTTCGCGAAATTTCGTAATATTTCAGCTTTCTTTATTTCAATGCTAGTTGCTATTACAACGGTTTTTATTTTTGATCTTATTATCAAATGAAAAAGATTTTTAAAAACAAAATCGCAATTATATTTTTCATTTGTTTTGTAATTTTGGCTGCAGTTTGGTGGCAAAATCCCGCGAAATTTTGGCAAATTGGACAAGTTTTCAAAAACTTAATTCTACAGTTAATTCCAGTTTTAGGATTAGTATTTTTAATAATGTTTCTAATTAATTATTTTTTTGATAAAAATTTATTGGAAAAAAATTTATTAAAACAGAGTCCTTTAAAAAAATGGGTAGTTTCGATTCTCGCAGGAATTCTATCTGTTGGACCGGTTTATGTTTGGTATCCATTAATGCAGGATTTACAAGAAAAAAATGTTGAGAACCGTTATATTGCTTGTTTCCTTTATAATCGTGGCATAAAACTTCACTGGGTAACGATTCTGATTTTTTATTTTGGATTAATTTATGTTTTAATTTTGTTTATAGTGATGACTTTGTTTTCTATTCCACAGGGGATAATTACTGAGAAATTAATTAATAAATTTTCTTCAAAATGAATATCTTTTATCCCTTCGAATATCTCGCGAAATTTATAACTTTTTCTATTTTTTCTCTTGAAAAAGGAACACATTTAGCGGAAGCTGTAAATTTTTTCTTTTACGATTCTCTGAAAATTTTGTTTTTAATTTTGATTATTACTCATTTAATGAGTTTGTTGCGGTATTATTTACCAATTGAAAAAATTCGTGGGTTTTTAACTAGTCGGAAATTTTACGGATTAGATTATTTTCTTGCCACAATTTTTGGGGCAATTACGCCTTTTTGTTCTTGTTCTTCAATTCCACTTTTTATAGGATTCATCGAAGCCCGTATTCCATTGGGAGTTACTTTTGCTTTTTTGATAACTTCACCTCTAATTAATGAAGTAGCAATTGCTTTGTTTATTGGAATGTTTGGATTAAAAATCACCCTAGCCTATATTTTCGCGGGAATTTTTATTGGAATGCTGGGGGGATTTATTATCGGACAATTAAATTTAGAAAAATATGTCGCCGATTTTGTCTGGAAAGCACATATTAAAAACCATGAAACAAAATCCCGCGAAATTTTGTTTGCTCAAGTTTGGCAAGAAATTTCCGCTGAAGCTTTTGGAATTATGCGAAAAATTACTGGTTATGTTTTAGTTGGAGTGGCTTTAGGTGGACTTATTCATGGTTTTGTTCCGCAGGGATTTTTTGAAAAATATCTACAAAAAGCTAGTTGGTGGGGAGTTCCCTTAGCCGTAATTTTAGCTATTCCTTTGTATTCTAACGCAAGTGGTGTAATTCCAATTATTCAATCACTAGTTACAAAAGGAGTTCCTTTGGGGACAGCTTTAGCTCTGATGATGGGGATTGTCGGACTTTCTTTGCCGGAAGCTTTTATTCTCAAAAAAGTTCTTAAATGGCAACTTCTTGCGATATTTTTCAGTATCGTAGCGGTTGGAATTATTCTAATTGGTTATATTTTTAATGCTTTTCTCTAAAATTTCGCGGGATTTTATTTTTTCAAATGTACATCCATCTGCGGATAAGGAATAGAAATTTGAGCTTTATCAAATTCTTGTTTTACTTTTTCAATAAAATCAAACTTGATATCCCAATAATCATCAGTATTGCACCACGGTCGAACGAAAAAATTAACAGAACTATCAGCTAGTTCTCCTACCACTACTAAAGGTTTAGGATCTTTTAAAATCCGTTTGTCTTCTTTAATAATTTTTTCTAAAATCCCGCGAACTTTTACCAAATCATCGTCGTAACTTACCCCAAATACCATATCAATTCGTCTAGTTTTTTTGGCAGTGTAGTTTGTAATTTCTTTATTAGATAAATCTCCGTTAGGAATAATTATTGTTTTATTATCAATTGTTACCAAAGTTGTATTGAAAATAGTTATTTTTTCTACAGTTCCGGCGTGAGAACTGGTTGCAATATAATCTCCAATTTTAAATGGTTCAAAAAGTAAAATTAAAACTCCACCAGCGAAATTAGCCAAACTCCCTTGTAAAGAAAGTCCAATAGCTAAACCAGCTGCTCCCAAAAGAGCGATAAATGAAGTCATTGGTACACCTAAAATTCCCGCGAAAATAATAAAAACGAGAACTTTTAAAGAAATTGAAATCAAGCTTCCTAAAAAAGTCCGAACTTCTAAACTTATTTTTTGTTTAACCATTATTTTGTGCAATCCTTTGATTAAAATTCTAACTACTTTAAATCCAATCCATAGCACTAAAAAAGCAAGAATTATTCGCGGAATATAACTTATAGCGCCTTCGATGAATAATTCCTTATATTTTGCGAAATCTAAATCAATTTTCATTTTATTTTTGTAAAATTTCGCGGGAATTATAAATGATTAATTATTAAAAGTGAAAATTTTAAAGCTAGAACAAATTCTTGTTGACTTTTTTAGTAAATTGCATTAACCATTAAATATGAGTGAGTTTAATGATAAAGTTTTCTCAAAAAATACGCTAAAAATAAATTCAATTCTAGAAGAATCTAAAAATTTAAATGAAATTGTCTGGAGGTTTAGGCATCGAATTGATATGATTCTGATATCAATAGAAGAGCTTTTAATATTTTTTTTAAGTGAAAAAATATCTGATTTATTTATGAATGATGAACACTTATTAAAAAACACTGTTATTGCTACAACAATGATTTTTTCAGCAATGATTTTTTTTATTAAAGGTGAAAATTATAAATCTTTAAAATATAATTATTTGCATTTTGTGAGAAAAATAAGAGATAAAGATGATAAAGAAATTATTGATAAATTAATAAAACAATTTAGAAAATCAGAAAAATTTGAAGGATATTGTGCAGAACAAGGAATTTATTTAGCAATTAGAGATATTTATGGAAAAAATTCTCCAGAAATGAAAAAATTTAAAAAATTACGAAAGAAATATTCTAGAAATATAATTCCCAATTTCTAAAATTTCGCGGGATTTAATTCTTCATTAAAAAAAATTTGCCTTATTTTTTGATTTTCATAAAATTTCTCAGCAGTTGAGGGTGATTAGCTCAGTTGGCTAGAGCATCTCGTTTACACCGAGGAGGTCACAGGTTCGAGTCCTGTATCACCCACCAGATAAAAAACAAGTAGCAGGACGAGAGCCTGTTTTTTTCTTATAAAAAAATCCCGCGAAAATTTGACTTTTCAAAAAAAATAAAGAAAATTCAAGCGTCTAGATGGTTAACTTGAGAAGTTAATCGTCTTTTTTCCGCAAAATTTCGCGGGATTTTCTTCAAGAAAATTTCATGCAAAGTCAATTACAAGCCGCTATCAACCAAATCTGTGCCGAAAAAAATATCGACAAAGATGTAGTTATTAATGCCATTGAAGAAGGAATTGCTTTGGCTTATCGAAAAGATTTTGGTCACAAGGATCAAAAAATAAAAGTTATTTTAGGTGATGATATAAGTGAATTGAAAATTTTTGAAGAACGAGAAGTGGTAAAAAAAGTGGAGAATTTTGAAACAGAAATCTCTTTAAAAGATGCACAAAAAATAAATCCAGTAATAGAAATTGGACAAAAAATTTATATTCCTTTGAAGTTAGAAGAAAACTTCGGGAGAATTGCGGCTCAGACAGCACGACATGTTATGACTCAAAAGATTCAAGAAGCAGAGAGAGCAATGCTTTTTGAGAAATTTAAAGATCGAGAAGGAGAACTTTTGACAGCTCGAGTTCAGAAAGTTGATAGGGATTCAGCTTTGATTGAGATTGAGGGTATTACTACGATTTTGCCCAAAAGACAACAAATTATGGGAGAAAAGTACTTTACAGGTCAAAGAATTAAAGTTCTTTTGGAATCAGTTGAACAAACTAGTCGTGGTCCACAATTAAAAATTACTAGAACAAGTAATAAATTTATTGAAGCACTTTTTGAAGCAGAAATTCCAGAAATTCGCGAAGGATTAGTTTATATAGCGAAAATGGCTCGTGAACATGGTGTTCGTTGTAAAATTGCAGTTGCTTCTGACGATAATTCTATTGATCCAGTTGGGGCATTTGTTGGGCAAAGAGGTAGTCGTATTAATGCTGTTATGGAAGAAGTTGGAGATGAAAGGTTAGATATAATTCAATATTACGAAGATCCAAAGAAGCTACTTAAAGCGGCTCTTTCTCCCGCGAAAATTGCAAAGGTTGAATTTTACAAAGGGGATAGAGGAGAGGAGCGTGTAAAAATATTTGTTCGAGAAGAAGAACGAGCAATTTCTATTG
Source organism: uncultured Candidatus Peribacteria bacterium (assembly GCA_964567875.1). Taxonomy (GTDB): domain Bacteria; phylum Patescibacteriota; class Gracilibacteria; order UBA4473; family UBA4473; genus JALVIB01. Next base: position 13,962 of record CAZMOH010000001.1, read on the forward strand.
GAAGGAAAGGACAAAATGTTAGATTAGCAGGACAACTTATTGGAATGCAAATTGATGTTATAACTTTTGATGGACCAGATGAAGAAGACGAATCTCTAAAAGCAGAAGTAGTTTCTAAGCAAAAGAAAGCTAAAAAAGAGGTTTCTGAGAAACTTACAATTGATAACTTGGAAGGAGTTGATAAGGAAGTTATTGCAACCTTAACTGATATTGGATTATCCCAAATTAAACAGTTCGAAGGATTACAAGCTGAAGAGCTTTCTGAAATTGGAATTTCTTTGGCTGATGCAAAATCAGTTATTAAAGCTGTTAAGAAGTTTTTAAATAGTTAGTTAAGAAAATTTCGCGGGATTTTCTTCAAATTACAAATTATTTTAAATAAATCGTTTTATTTAAATATGTTATAATTTTTTTGTTATGAAAATTTTAGGAATAGATCCCGGATATGGATTATGTGGATTTGCTGTTTTAGAGAAATCCCGCGAAATTTCGGAATTTAATCTGCTTACTTTTGGTGTTATTTCAACCCCCCCCGAAAAGAATTTTGCAGAAAGATTATTAGAGATTGCTAATGATTTTCAAAATCTTTTAAATAAATATAGGCCCCAAATTGTTTCAATTGAAGATTTATTTTTTGCCAAAAATGTAACAACTGGTTTACAGGTAGCACAAGTTCGCGGAATTTTAATTTATCTAGCCCAAAAATTCGGTTGTCAAATATTAGAACCAAAACCAGTAGAGGTAAAATCCTCTTTTACAGGAAACGGAAGAGCAACTAAATTAGAAATGAAGAAAATGGCGAAATTAATGTTTCACCTAGAAAATAATCCTCAAATTGATGATGCAGCTGATGCAATTGCCATTGCTTTATGGGCAATTAGGCAGAAATATTAAATTTCGCAGGATTTTTTATTGAACTCCGTTTGCTTTCAAAATTGACTTTAAATCCTCTTCGCTTTTAGCATACTCAAAAGCTACTTCTTTAGTTATAATTTTATTAATAACTAAGCCAGCTAAAGATTGTTCTAATTGCACCATTTGTCCTGAATCGTCAGTTTGAAGAGCTGTTGGAATCTGAAAAATCTTATTTGTTCGAATATAGTTGGCAATCGCATAGTTATTAACTAAAACTTCATAAGCCAAAGTCCGACCACCAGCAATTGTTGGCACCAAAGTTTGCGAAATAATGATTGATAGTGTGCTAGCAAGTTGTGAGCGAACTTGTCCCTGCTGTTCTGAAGGGAAAATATCAATAATTCGCGAAATTGTTTCCGGACCACTATTTGTATGTAAAGTTGAAAAAACCAAATGTCCAGTTTCAGCCATTGTTAAAGCCGCAGAGATTGTTTCATAATCACGCATTTCTCCAACTAACAAAATATCGGGATCTTCTCGTAAGGCAGCTTTAATCCCTGCTGTAAAATCTACAACATCTCGACCAATTTCTCTCTGTTGAATCATAGAATTATTAGATGGGAGTAAAAATTCCACTGGATCTTCAATTGTGATAATATGATCCGCCCTTGTTCGTGAAATTTCTTGTAAAACTGAGGCTAAAGTTGTTGTTTTTCCCTGCCCAGTTGGCCCAACAATTAAAACAAATCCTTTGCGTTTTGTAGTTAGATTTTTAATAACAAAATCAGGAAATCCTAAAGTATGAATATCAGGAATTTTCGCGGGAATTATTCGTAGAGAAACACTTAATCCTTTTTCTTGAAAAAAAGCATTTCCACGCATTCTTACGCCTTGTGGTCCTTGTACTGCAAAATCAACCTGTCTTCCAATTTGCAAAGTCTTTTTTTGTTTATCATTTAGAATAGGTAATAAAAACTGTTGAATAAGTTTTGCATCAACAATTCTTTCTCCTTGTTTAACCATTTTCCCAGCGACACGAAAATGAATTTGTAATCCTGGTGATAAATGAATATCGGAAGCATTTTGCTGAATAGCGGCTAAAACTAGTTTTTCTGAATCCATATTTTTTTATTTGTTTTTTTAAAGTATAAGGATTTTTTAAAATTCTCAAAATCCCGCGAAATTTTAATGAATTTGTGATAATTTATAAAGAATTCTAGCGGCTTCAATGCGAGAAATTACTTTATTTGGGTGGACAAGTCCTTGTGCATCTGGGGAAATTAGCCCATTACTTCTAGCAAAAGAAAAGTATGGTTCATACCAGGAATCAGCTGTCACATCTCTATAAGGTGAGAATTTGGTATCTAAGGGAACAATCCCTTTAGCTAATAATGACATTTTTAAAAATTCAGCTTTAGTAATTCCGTTAGCTGGTTTAAAGTATTTTCCACTATAACCAGCAACTAATCCTTTGTCATAAGCAGTTGAAACATATTTTGCAAACCAATCCTGACGATTTACATCTTGAAATATTTTTTTCGCGGGATTTAATTTAATTTTATTAGCTGTTAAAATTGCTTTTACAGCTTCCGCTCGATTTAGAAACTTGCTAGGTCGAAATTCTCCTTGTGCATTAGCCGTAATAATTTTGTTTTTATCAACAAATTCTGCGAAAATTCGCTCTTTCCCAATAGATGAAATATCTACAAATGATTTGGCTAGAAGCGTTGGAGATTTTATTTTTTTCTTAGCACTTTCCGCAACAATCTTAAATGGTTTTTTGGAGTTAGTTGTTAAGGTGATTTCTACGCCTTTATTTTTAAATAAAGATTTCTTGATAGTATTTGGCACAATTTTTACAAAATCTCGTGAAGTTGTGCGTAAAGTAACTCCCGAATCAGTCAATGCCGAATCTTTCGCAAATAAAATGATTTTTTTAGGTTTTCCAGGAACAAAAGTTCTATCTAGTTCAAACCAAAAATCATCTGTTCCGTATTTTTGAAAATTTTCGCGGGATTTTTTACCGGGAACTATTTTCGGATTTGGTTTAGAAACGGATATATTTTTTGTTACAGTTGAAGCTGTTTTTGAAACTTTTTTAGCACTAGAATGTAAAGTAGTTGATTTATAATTTGGTCGACGAGAAGCAATTCTTATATGATTGTTTTGGAGTGGAATATTTTCCTTAAACCGAAATTTGCGACGCGAATTTTTTCGACGAACAATGCGACGAGCATGATTTACGGGATTATAAGATTTTTTTTGAGTAAAAGTTTTTTTTGATGAATTAGAACTATGAGAAGCCCGCGAAATTTCTTGTTCAGATTGTCCGGCTGTTGCCACTAAACGCGGTTTTGTTGTTGGCACATAGCCAATTGTTCTAGCAATTAAATTCATAGGGTGAACAGTATATTTTTTCGCGAGATTTTGATTTAATCCGTGTTTTACTGCTTCAAAAAATGAAGATAATCCATGATTAACAACTTCTTTCCAGGTAAATGGCCAATACGGATGAAAAGGAGCATTAGCTGTATCAATTTGAAAATGTAAATGAGGCGCAGTAGCCATTCCTGACATTCCAGAAAGACCAATAACTTGTCCTTTTTGAACTTGGTCTCCTTCTTTTACTTTAATTTGAGAAAGATGGGCATAAGCAGAATAAAGAGTTGTTTTTTTCGCGGGATTTTTAGGATCAGGAACATCTTTGTGCATAACTACAATATGTTTCCCAAAACCAGTTGATTGGCTTTTAGCTTTAATAACAACTCCTCGGGAAATGGCATGAACTGGTGTTCCGATTGGAACTTTTATGTCTAGTCCAGTATGAGACCCAGTTCCTTCAGTTCCGTCTAATTTGTAATCTCCCAAAACAGGAACCGGATAAGTTAAATAAGCATTTCGTTCTCGTTCATTATTTGCTTGCCAAACTTTTCCTTTCTGGAAATCTACGACACTATATCTCGGTAAAGGAATAAATTTATTCGCTGGAATTTGAGAATAAGTTGCTTTTCTTTCCGCTGTTGTCAAAGCTGTCCATTTAGGAACTTTGGTAATCGGATAAACAGCTCCATCAAAAGGATCGGTATTATATTTCATCTGAATCATTGAAGTTTGAAAAAACCGTAAATAATTCTGAATCCCTCCGTTAAAAATCAAAAAAGTTGCGATAATAATCAAAAGCAAAATTGCTAGTGGATTTTCGCGAAAAAATCTTTCCCGCGAAAAATAATCACGAGGACTTATTTGTTTTTTCACAAAATTTACAGCCTCTGAACTCAATAGTTCATTTTGATATTTTGATTTATGAAAATATTTGTCGTAGAAATAAGCCAGTGATACGGCCGAGACAATTCCTGAAACGATAGCGATAATTTTTTTCTTCATCTTTTTTGATAAAAATCAGGACATTATACCAGAATTTAAGCCTTTTTACAACTAAAATCCCGCGAAATTTTATCCTTGCCTTTTCATTAAATTTTGCCAAAATCTAGTCTGATGACACCTCGTCGAGTCCGTAAACATGTGAATCCTTTGTCCATTCTGAAAAAACATAATTTCGCGGGATTTGGAAACGATAAATCAATTATTGTTGATGTTGGAGCTTGTTTAGGAGAATTTGCCAAAGAAATGATTGAAAAATTTCCCGCGAAAAATTTCATTCTCTTTGAAATTCGTGTTCCACTGGCCAATAAGCTTCGAGAAAAATTTAAAAATTTTAAAAATGTTGTAATTTTTGATGGTGATGCGGGGCTAAATTTTCGCAGGATTTTAGAACCATGTTTAAAGAAAGGAGCCAAAATTGAGGAAATCTTTGTAAATTTTCCTGATCCGTGGTTCAAAGAAAGACATAAGAAAAGACGGTTTATAAACGAAAAATTTTTAAAAAGTTGTGAAAGTTGGTTACCAGCGGAAACAAAATTTATATTTCAGACTGATCAGGAATTTTTATTTCGCGAAACTTTGGAAGTGGTTGAAAATTCCCCGTTTTCTAAAATAGAATTTTTTGAAAACTCTGCTCACGGGATTCCAACTCACTGGGAAAAACAAAAACTATTAGAAGGAGATAAAATTTGGCGGATGAAATTTTGGAAAAAATAAAATTTCGCGGGATTTTACAATAGTTTTTATTTTCTATCATCTCAAAAGTTATCTTAAAAAAAAACCGCGAAATTTCTCCTTTGGACGAGAATTTTTTTTTCATTATAATTTCTCCGAAAACCCTACGAAATTATGAGTACCCCCATTCAGCGACAATATTTGGAATTAAAAAAGAAAGTTCCAGAAGCAATTTTATTTTTCCGATTGGGAGATTTTTACGAGATGTTTTTTGAGGATGCTAAATTAGCTTCACGACTTTTGGGAATTACTTTAACCGCTCGCCACAAAGGCACAGAAAACGAAATGCCTATGTGTGGTGTACCGTATCACTCAGCAGACAAGTATCTAGAAAAACTAATTGAAAATGGTTATAAAGTCGCTATTGCCGAACAAGTTCCACTAGCAGATGGTAAATTTTCGCGGGAAATTTCCCGTGTCGTAACTCCCGGAGCCAGTGTCGAAAAAAACCTAAATCCCGATGAGAATTCATATCTAGTCGCCATAGATTTTGACTCAAAAAAAGAAAACTACGGTTTATCCGTAGCTGACTTATCAACAGGTGATTTTCGGACAGCCAGTTTCGGCAACCTTTTTGATTTTCTAGATGAAATTTGGAAACTAAATCCTCGCGAAATTCTAATTCCCACCGAGATTTTTGATAACGAAAAATTTTGTGAAAAACTTCCTAATGTTCTCAAAACTCCGCGGAAATTCCCGCGAAAAAATTCAGACAAAATTCTAAAAAACCATTTTGGAGTTAGTGATTTACAAGTTTTTGGGATTGAAAAACTAGAAATTTTAATCCGAGTTTCAGCGGAAATTTTAAATTATCTACAAGAAACACAACGCAGTAAGCTCCCTCATTTTCAAAAACTAGTAAAATATTCTACCCGCGAAATAATGCCGTTAGATACGCAGACAATGCGACATTTGGAAATTTTTGAGCCAATTTTTGCGGGCGAAAAACACTCAACTTTGTGGTCGGTTTTTGAAAAATCAAGAACAGCTATGGGAAGCCGTCTTTTACGAAGCTGGCTAGCGAACCCGCTTTTGGACCGCGATAAAATTTTATCCCGCCTGCAAGCAGTGGAGGAATTAGTAGAAAACACAAAATTTCGCGGGATTTTGGACGAAACCTTAAAAAAAGTCTGTGATTTACAACGAGTAATTGCTCGTTTAGCTATTAATCGCGGTAACGCTCGTGATTTAGTTTTTCTTCGCAATACTCTGGAAGTTTTTCCTGTTTTAACAGAAATTTGTCAGTCAGCAAATTCCGCGAAATTTTCTGAAAAAGCTCAGATTTTTCCCCAATTTTCCGATATTTTTACCAAACTTACCTCTGCTCTAAATGATGATCCACCTTTGGAAATTACTGCGGGCGGAATTTTTCGTGACGGATATTCCGCGAAATTAGACGAATTACGAAATTTGCAAAAAAATGCTAAAAACTGGCTAGAGGATTTTCTTGAAAAAAAGAAAAAAGAATCTGGAATTGAAAAAGTGCGGATTAAGTTTTCCAAAACTTTTGGTTTCTGTCTGGAAGTTTCCAAAGCGGCTGCGCAAAACGTGCCAGCTACTTGGCAACGCCGACAAACTCTAGTTAATGCCGAAAGATTTACCACGCCCGAATTAGCCGAATACGAAACCAAAGTTCTTTCCGCTGAAAGTGAAGCTTATGACTTGGAACACAAAATGTTTCAGGATTTGCGGGCAGAAGTGATGAATTTCGCTGGGAAATTACAAGTGGCTTCGGAAGCAATTGCCGAAATTGATACTATTTTAACTTTAACCAAAACCGCTTTGCGGTGGCGCTGGACTAAACCTGAAATCTTAAAAAATTCGCGGGATTTACAAATTAAAAACGGACGACATCCTGTGGTAGAAAAAATTTCTACGGAAAGATTTATTGCTAATGATTTATATTTAAGTGAAAAATCCCGCGAATTTTTTTGGCTGATAACTGGGCCAAATATGTCAGGAAAATCCACTTTTCTTCGTCAAAACGCTCTCATTATTTTGCTCGCGCAAATGGGAAGCTTTGTTCCGGCAGAAAAATGTGAAATGGGAATTGTTGACCGAATTTTTACCCGAGTGGGAGCGAGTGACAATTTGGCAGCGGGGAAGTCCACTTTTTTTGTAGAAATGGCGGAAATGTCCCATATTTTAAATTCGGCGACTGCCAAAAGTTTTATTATTTTAGACGAAATTGGTCGCGGAACTTCCACTTTTGACGGAATATCTTTAGCTTGGGCGATTACGGAATTCTTACACGATAAAATTGGCGCAAAAACAATTTTTGCGACCCATTATCACGAACTGATTGATTGTGTTGAAAATCTAGATTTCGCGGGGAATTACCATGTTTCCGTAGCACAAAACGAAGAGGAAATCATCTTCCTCCGCCGAATAAAAAAAGGTGGTATTTCTGACTCCTTTGGAATAGAAGTGGCGGCCTCGGTTGGATTTCCCAAGGAAGTCATTGCAAAATCCCGCGAAATTTTGGAAAAACTGGAAACAGAAAGTTTAGACAAAAACATTCAACCAAATCTCTTTTCTGCTCCAAGAATCCGTGAGAAAATCGTGGAGATGAAGTTAGAATCAGAAGTAGAAAAACTTTTAGCAGAAATCAATCCGGACGATTTATCACCACGCGAAGCGCTGGAAAAAGTTTATGAGTTGAAGAAAAAACTTAAAAAATAAAAATTTCGCGGGATTTTAATGAAAATCTAAAACTATAATCTACTAAACCAATTTTTAATAAATCTTTGAAAAAATTTGGACAATCTAACAAACATTTGATAAAAACCCTTTGGAATAAAAATTCCTTCCCCCAATAAAATGATCGAAGAGTTTATAATATACTGTCCAGATTGTCGCGGAAAGTTTGAAGTTCCAGCAGAAGATTTTGCAGAAGAAGAAATTTTGGAATGTGATTTGTGTGGTGCGGAAATTATGGTTGTGGAAGTTGACCCAATTAAATTAAAGCTATTAGAACCAGGAGAGGATTTTTTATAAACCTTATTTTTTAAAATTTTTAAAATGCAAAAAATCGCAGAAATTCTCGTTAAAAACAAAGTTGTTAAAACTAATTTTGAAAATCCTTTTGTGTGGGCAAGCGGTATTCATTCACCAATTTATTGTGATTGTCGAGAATTGATCGGCTTGCCAGAAGCCAGAAAAGAAATAAATAAAGCTTTTATTGATTTAATTTCCCGCGAAAATTTACCAGTTGATATTGTTTCAGGAACAGCAACAGCTGGAATTCCTTGGGCAGCCTTTATTGCTCAAGATTTAGACAAACCGATGCTTTATGTTCGTCCTAAGCCAAAAGATCACGGAGTAGGAAAACAGGTGGAAGGTCGTGGAGAGAAAGGGAAAAATGTTCTCATAATAGAAGATGCTTTCTCAACTGGAGGGTCTTCTATTAAATCAGCAGAGGCTCTGCGAAATGAACTTGAAGCAACTGTTGAAAACATTTTGGCAATTTTTAGTTGGGACACTCCACAACTAAAAATTAATTCAGAAAAGGGAGAAGTAAAAATGTGGCCATTGACAAATTTTGCGGAAATTGTTGAAGCTTTAGAAAAATTTGGACAAATTAGTGATAAAGAAAGCGAAGAATTAATGCGTTTTCATTCTAGCCCTGCGGATTGGTGGAGTAAAAATTAAAATAATTTTAGAATAAAATTCTCTAAATCTTGTGCATAATTTAGAGTGATAATTCCTATTAAAAGTAAAATAATCCAGGTCCATTGCCGTTTGGTCATTTTTTCGTGAAAAGCATAATGTGCTACTAAAATTGATACCAAAACAGATCCGTTCATCATTACATTAGCAATTCCAAAATCACCAATAGTAATGGCATACATAAATCCACCTGTCCCTAAAAGTGTTAAGGAACAAATTCCCGCGATTTTTAGAAACTCTTTTCGGGAAATTTTATATAATTTTTTCCCGTCATAAAGTGGACGAAATAAGACAACTATTATTGCGAAAATCCCAATTAAAGCTTCCCAAAAATATCCAGCTACATATGGAGACAATTCGCGGGAAACATAAGAAACATAATAAAAACTAATTCCTACCACAATTTGAGATAAAAAGGTAAGCCATAATCCTTTCCAGATATTGTTATCTAAATGTTTAAAATCATTTTTTTCGCGGGAAAGGGAATATCCAGCAAATAAGACCAAAGTAATTAAAATAGTTTGCATTAAACTAATTTGTTCTTTAAAAAGCAAAACTCCCAAAACAATTGTCCAAATTGTTCCAATAACTCGCGAAAAAAGAGTTTTTAGTCCAACTGGCATGAATTTCATAGAATAAAAAGATAACGAAGATCCGATCACAGCTGTCATTGCTGCTAATGAAATTTCTAAAAAATAATTAGAAATCCCGCGAATTTCTGTCCAACTGGCAAAAAATAACAACGGTAACATTGTAAAAATTAAGCTACTACTCCGATAAACGACTGTTGATAATCCGTCCATTTGTCGTGCATATTTTGCCATCAAGGTTCCTTGAATCGCATAAGCTGTAAACGAAATTATAATTGCTAGCAAAAACATCGTGCAAATCTTAAATGTTTGATTACGAATAACAAGAAAATCCCGCGATTTTTTTATCTCAGAGCATACAGCGCCACACCGGCCGCGATAGAAACATTAAGTGAAGTTTTTTGTCCGTACATAGGAATTTCTAAATGTGTTTCGCATTTATCTAAAACATTTTCTGAAACTCCAGTTACTTCATTGCCTAAAATTAAAGCAATTTTTTCAACTGTTGAAAAATCTTCCGCAAAAATTTCGCGGGATTTTGGACTTTGTTCTAAAGCTATGATTTGAAATCCTTCTTCTTTTAAGTTTTCAATTAGTTCTGCAATATTTTCTATTTTTTCCCATTCAATAAAATCTTCCGCTCCAAGTGAAACTTTTTCAATTCTCCTATCAGGTGGACAACCTGTGTATCCGCATAAATAAACTTTTTGCCAACCAGCTCCGTCAGCTGTCCTAAAAATCGACCCAACATTATGCAAAGATCGCAAGTTTTCTAAAATAACCACGCGTTTTTTTTTCGCGGAATTTTTCATTTAATCTAAGCTAAGCTGCTTCTTTTTTCTCGGTTTCAAAAGTTGCAGCTTTTTTTAACTTAGCCGCTTCTTCTTGTTCCGCTAACTCTTTCTTTTGTTTCGGAGTAAGTTTAATTTTTCTCACACGACCTTTTTCTTCATTAGTTGTGTGTTTAGCATTTTGACCAGCTAATTTAGCTTTTTCGGCTACTTTTTGATGTTCCATCTTAAAACCAGCTTTTTCCGCGAGTTTTTTTAATGTTTTAATTGCTTTGGCTGATAAACGCATTCTTTCTACTCGTCCTGTTTCAGGGTTCCACATTTTTTTCCAAAATAAATTCGGACGAAATGTTCGTTTAGTTGCCTTCAAAGAAAAGGGACGATTTTGTCCACTAGTTGTTTTTTTGCCGGTTTTTTGACAGACTCGAGCCATTTGAAAATAAGTTTAAATCGGCGCGATATTATGAAATTTTTGTTTTTGGTCAAGTTTTTCTTGTGAAAGCTCTAAGTATAAGGAAAATTTCGCGGGATTTTTTCTTTATTTTTGCAGACTTTTTGTAATAAACTACAATGACTTTGATGAAATTAATAGTTGGGTTAGGTAATTTTGGTCAAAAATATAAAAAAACTCGTCATAATTTAGGATTTATGGCAATCGAAAATCTCGCGAAAAAAATGGCGCAAAATGATTTTAAATATGAGAAAAAATTTTTCGGGCGACTAACAACAGGGGAAATAAATGGAGAAAAAACAATTTTTCTCAAACCAGAAACCTACATGAATTTATCAGGAAAATCAGTTTTAGCGGTTGCCCAATTTTACAAAATTCCCGCGAAAAAAATTGTAGTCTTTTCTGATGATTTAGATTTACCGTTTGGTAAGTTTCGGTGGCGTGAGAAAGGTGGACACGGAGGTCATAATGGCTTGCGAAATATTATTTCCGTTTTGGGGACATCAAATTTTCCGCGTCTAAAATTTGGAATATCAAATGAATCTCGCCAAAAAATGCCAGCAGAAAATTTTGTTTTAACAAAATTTTCACCGGCAGAACAAAAAGAAATACCCCAAATACTTGAAAAAGGATTATCGGAGTTTTTAATCAGACTAGCAGATGGCAATTGAAAATTTTCGTGGGATTTTAGGGACATGGGTCTATTCTAATGAAACAAATCCCGTTTTTCCATTGGGAAAAGTTGTTGATATTGTAATTGACCCTTTAATAGCAAAGGGAGTTGCTTTATGGATAAAAACAATTGATGGATTAAGGTTGGTTGATATTCGTGATATTCAAACCTGGAGAAAAAATATTTATATTCCGAGTCAAAAGGAAATTCTAAAACCAACAGAATTCCCGCGAATTTTACCAATATTAGAAAGAGAAGTGCCAATTATTGGGGCGGATGTTTTTGTTCAGGAAATTAAAAATTTTCGAAAAATTGGAAAAGTTATTAACTTTGCTTTTATAAAAACAGAGATTTTAATTACGGATATAGAAGTAAATACTGGTTGGTGGATTTTTGGAAAAAAAATAAAAATAACACGCAAAAGAATTTTAAAAATAGATAAAACTGGAATTTTTGTTACTAATAATTTAATTCAAGACACAAAAGTAGTTAGTAAAAAAACAGAAGATGGAATAACTTTTTCATCGACTCCTAGTCCAAATTAAAATTTCGCGGGATTTTTATTCATTTTCAACATAAACCCACCCGCTTGTTCCTGATTTAAAAACCTCTTTCACTCTTTTATAAGCTGAGACTTCGTATTTATCGGCTTGAGCCAGTTCTTCTTTAGTAATTTTAAACAAAACCCCAGTTATTTCATCATTTTTATTTCCAGTGAAAACTAGCATTGGATGAATATTTTTACCACTAGATTTAATAACTTCGGGATCATTTATTTCTACTTCTTCCAGTTTATATCCCTGTAGGATATCTTTTTTACCTTCTAGATATCTTCCAAAAGTATCCATTTGCACTTGTGGTAGTTGTAAAGTTCCGTAAGAAAAAAGTTTTTCCATCTTTTAAAAAGTTCAGGATAAGTATATCAAAAAAAACTAAAAACAAAATCCCGCGAAGTTATCTTAATTTTTTTGCTAGCCGATAAATTTTATACCAAAATCTATCAAAAACGATTTCTACTCCGGGGCGATAAGTTTTACGATACCCACCAAATTTCCACTTAAATTCGGAAATTCCAGAATAAGCATGATTTGGTTCATTTTCTGGAGCAATTCCCAGAAAGTCATAAGTTCGACAGCCCCGTTTTTTCGCGAAATTTATCATAAACCATTGCAAACCATACGGCGCCATTAAATTTCGATATTCACGATTAGAAGTTGATGCGCCAAAATAATAAATTGCTTTATCCCCACAAAAAGTAGAAATCGCTGTGGCAATTCTCTCGCCCTCAAATTCCGCGAAAAAAAGTACTGCATATTTATTCAAATTTTTTACAAAAGACTTGTAATAACTTTTTTGATGTCCACTAAATCCATCACGACTTGTTGTTTCGGTTGATAAATTATAAAAATCATCTAAATCTTGATCGGTTATTTTTTCTGGTAAAATTTCGCGGAATTTTACGCCTTTTTTAGTTGATAATTTTATATTATATCGGCCTTTACGCTTCATTTCAGCTAAAAGTTCTTCATTGTTTTTCGTTAGATCTAGCTCCAAAGTATCAGTTGGTTGATAATTTTGAGTTGCTTTTTGTACAGAAAATCCCGCGAAAATATCCGGATCTTGTTTTTCCAAATAAGGATCAAGTCGCCAAAACAATCCTTTTTCACGATTTTCTAAAATTTCGCGGGATTTTTTTAACAAAAACTTAACAGCTTCTTCTTGTTTATCAGCAAAAACTGGGCCACGGGCTGAGTACCACCAAAATTTATTTAAAAATCCAGTTTGCATTTTAACAGCCAAAATAGTTGCCAAAATTTCCCGCGAATTTTTATCGCGCACACCAAATCCCAAAACGGGCCCGCGTCCCGGAATTTGTTCTTGTAATTTTTTGAAATCAGAAATCTGGTGAATTGAGCCACGTTTATTATTTATCACAAAGCTATCCCAATTTTCTTTTTCTGTTTCAGAAAACTCAAAGAATTCAAAATTTCGCGGGATTTTAAGCATCTTCTTCTTTTATAATTCGAGTGGAGTATAAATTATTTTTATAGAAGAGGAAGCTTTTTTACCATCTGGTCCATAAGCGACAACTTCGTAAACATTTTCTCCTTTTTTCATATTCCCGTATTTAGCATTAGCAATATAAACAAACTCGGTATCACCTGGTTTAAATTTGCGTAACTGAAATCCATTCACTTCTACGCGGTTTGTTTTGGGATCAACTATACCTGAAATCATCACTACTTCACTAGAAGTTTGATAAGCATCCTCACCATTACGGCGAATTGGTTTTAAAATATCAGGAGCTTTGAATTCATCTAGTTTCCGTTCATCAATACTACGGAAATTTCGCGAAATATCTTCTACTTTGGGTTTAGCAAAACCGTCATAAAAGACTACTACTTCAGCCGGTTTAGATTCTTTGCCATCGCGACGAACTGCTTTAACTGTGTATTTATTCTCACCAGGGACAAGCGTTCCAAACTTTTTACTAGCAACATAACTCCACTTGCGATCGCCTGGTTCAAATTTTGTTAGTGTATAGCCGTTTACGACAACTTGAAAAATGTTTTCTGGTACAGTTCCCGAAATAATTACCAAATCTTCACTGGCTGGAATATGTTCTTCATTTTGCGGTGATAATATAACTGGTGGTTCTATTTCTGGGTCAACTAGCTCGTTTTCACTAGTGCTTTTAATTTTTTCCGCAGATTTTTCAATCTCCCCGCGAATTTTCGCGGTTTCTTGTGGATCAAATTGTTCTAAATTCTTTAAATTCCATTCAGACTGAATAAATTCTTTATCATTAGGTTCTAAAACAATATCTCCATTAACGGCTTTTTCGTAAGTCTCATCATTAACTACTAATTTTTGTCCTGCTCCTATAACTACATTTTTTACTCCTTCTCCACCAAATTCATGGACATCAACATCAACTTTCCCGCGAATTAAGCGAATAATATCTTCCGTTTCACTAGTTTTAACATCAAAAATTGTTCCGTGAACATAAGTTGTGGAATTTTTCGCGGAAACTACAAAAGAGGATTTATCGTCAGCAAAATCATCTCCGACAACTTTGGTCCAGATTTCTCCTTTTTTCAAAGAAATTTCAATATTTTTTTGGCCGTCTTCCTTTGATATAAGTTTTGTAAACTCTAATTCTGTTTCTGGCTTAACAAAAATAGCGTTTCCTAAAATTCTAATTTCCACGATTCCATTCCCGCTTGTTTTAAGTTTATCTCCCTGTAACAAAGTCTGTCCAGAGTCGGCTCGTGTCCATAACTCTTTTTCGGTATTGCCCAAAGCAAATTCAGCTGTCCCGTCTTTTATTTCCAAAACAGCTTCTGCTGATTGTGAAAGATCGTTTCCCGCGAAAAAATGCACAACTTTTATTCCAAGCCAACCAATAACAAGAATTGTTAACAAGAAAAGGAAAAGGGGTTTATAATTTTTTCCGCTTCGGCGCCGAGAATTTCGACGATAAGAATAAGATTGCGGACGATACCGGCTTCTATCTAATGACATCGTCTCGATTTTGCTAAAAAACAATAATTTGTCAATTTTTTGCAAATTTCGCGGGATTTTTTTGTTTCCCAGATTCAGTCTGGGGGTATTCGTTATTTTTTTGCGAGAAAATTCGCGAAATTTCGTCTTCGGCAGAGTGGAATTTGGTTAAGACTAGGAGCGCTCGCTGACGCTCGCGCTCCGTTGAATAGTTTTGGGATTAGGGAAAGAGGAATATTAAAAGATAGAAAATCCCGCGAAAAAAAGTTTGACAAGACCACTTTACTTAAATAAAGTGCAAACATAAATGAAAAATAATTTTCCCGCAAACAATTTAATCAAAGCATTTCTTGTGCCAAAAACGGAGAAAGAAATGGCTAATTTTTTGCGAGATTTGTTAACTTTAGATGAAATTTCTGATTTTTCACGGAGACTACAAGTGGCAGAAATGCTAAGTAAGGGAATTTCTTATAAAAAAATCGAGGAAAAAACCAGAATGAGTTCAACGACAATTGCCAGAATTGCGAAATTTTTTCGCGGGAATTTTGGCGGATATCGCTTAGTTTTAGATAAAAAACATCATAACTCACATCTGGTCGTGCCGGCAGATTCTAAACTGTGATTTTTTAAATAAGTTTTAAGTATAGATCTAACCGGCGCGACCGGTTTTTTTGTATTACTAAACTTATTTTTAAGATGAATAAATTCTTCCAAAACGCCATTTATCATTAACGGTTTTACTAAAATCCCGCGAAATTTTGCGGTGAATCTTAATTTATTTCTTAAAACTTTTTAAAAATGAAAAACCCTTTATTTGATGACGGTAAAAACCCTAAACAACGACAACAACTTTATAATGCAGAATTATCTCAACCAACCTATGGTGAAAAAATGTGTGAATTTTTTAAAATTTCGCGGGATTTAAAATTTCCAGAAATATTTGATGAAAATAAGTGGCTTAAAGAAGTCGATAGCGGAAAAAACGGACCAATAATTGCTATATCTGGGGCAATTCACGGAAACGAAAAAATAGGAATTGAAATAATTCGCGAAATTCAAAACATCAAATTAGAAGTTGGAAAACTTATTCTTATTGGTGGAAATCCTCGTGCTTATAAGAAAAATAAACGTTTTATTGATTATAATTTAAATCGCTCCTTTGGAGATCCCCCACTTGCTCCCGATAAAAGTTATGAAAAAATTCGTGCCGAACTAATCGGCAATATTCTGAAAACCTGTGATTTATTAATTGATATTCACCAATCTAATTCTGATAACACTTTTTGTGTTTGCGAGCCAAATAGTAATTCTCTGGCAACAAGTTTAAAGGAAAAATATGTTATAAATAGTATGGACGAAGGTTGTACCGATAAATATATGGATAGTTTGGGAAAACAAGCTGTTTGTATTGAGTTAGGGAAAATAGGTGATACAAAATCCCGCGAAAAAAATTTACAACAAGGATTAAAACAAGTGAAATTTATTTTAGCAAAAAATGGATTAATTAATGGAAATTACAAACCTGCTGGAAATGAAAAATCAGAAATTTTAAAAGTTTTTAAAGTTTATAAAGTTCAAAAAAAATTTACTTTAGATAAGAATATTCAAGCTTTTCAGATTTTGAAAACTGGAGAAATGATTGGAAATGACGGAAAAACTAAAATAATTTGTCCTCCAGAATGGAATAATTGTCGGATTTTATTCCCTAGAAGCCAAGAAACTATAGGACAAGAAGCTTTTTCTATAGCTAGAATTGAAAATTAGAAAAATTCCGCGAAATTTTGCTAATCTTGTAAACAAATTTATAATTCCCGCGAAAATTTAATTTTTAAAAATGTTGAGAACTCATACCTGTGGCGAACTGACAGCCAAAAATATTGGTGAAGAAGTTGTTTTAACTGGTTGGATGCATCGTCGCCGAGATTTAGGAGGACTGATTTTCTTTGATTTACGAGACAGATATGGATTAACCCAAATTATCGTTGATCCAAAAATGACCGAAGCGCACGGTGTGGCAGAAAAAATTCGAGCGGAGTTTGTGCTAAAAATTCGCGGAAAAGTGCAGGCGAGAGCGGAAGGACAAGCGAATAAAGAGATGGACACTGGAGAAATTGAAATTTT
The DNA here is from genome assembly GCA_964567875.1 of uncultured Candidatus Peribacteria bacterium. Taxonomy (GTDB): domain Bacteria; phylum Patescibacteriota; class Gracilibacteria; order UBA4473; family UBA4473; genus JALVIB01. Next base: position 30,732 of record CAZMOH010000001.1, read on the forward strand.
CGCGGAATCTTTGGAAATTATTAACGAAGCCCAAACTCCTCCGTTTGAAATTTCCTCGGAAACAGAAGTTAAAAATGAAGATTTGCGGTTGCAATATCGTTATCTAGATTTACGACGCGAAAAAATGCAAAAAAATCTTCTTTTGCGAAACAATATGACTAACACCATTCGCAATTATTTTCATCGCGAAAACTTTATTGATGTGGAAACACCAATTATGGTTAAAGGAACTCCCGAAGGATCCCGCGAATATTTAGTTCCTTCTCGTTTGCACCCGGGGAAATTTTATGTTTTACCGCAATCTCCACAACAATTAAAACAACTTTTGATGGTTGGTGGACTGGATAAATATTTTCAGATTGCGCGTTGTTTTCGTGATGAAGATTTACGCGGAGATCGTCAGCCGGAATTTACACAATTTGAGATTGAGGCAAGTTTTGTCGAACAGGACGATGTGATTGACTATATTGAACGCTGTTTTGTGGATTTAAATGAGAATCACGCCAAAGATAAGGAGTGGAAAAAGTTTTTAGTTGATGGAAAATTTCGTCGGCTAACCTGGCTTGAGGCGATGACTAAATATGGAAGTGATAAGCCAGATCTGCGATTTGGATTAGAGTTAACTGATATTACAGAAATTTCGCGGGATTCTGGATTTGGAGTTTTTGATAATTCAGAACGGGTTTTTGCCTTAGTGGTAAAAAAGGAACTTGGAGAATTCTCGCGAAAAAAAATAGATGAATTAGAAAAAGTAGCTAAACAAAACGGAGCACGCGGACTAGCTTGGTGGCGGGTTGGTGAAGAAACTGGAGCGGTTGGAAAAAACACAACTGCTAAATTCCGCGAAATTTTAACCGACAAAGTTGGCGCTAATTCTGGTGATATAATTTTCTTTGGAGCGGGAGATTTTATTTCTGCGACAGAGCCACTGGGAGCTGTTCGTTCGCAACTCGGAGCTGATTTAGGATTAAAAAATTCGCGGGATTTTGCTTATTGTTGGGTAGTTGATTTTCCACTTTTTGAAAAAAAAGATGACGGCACAATTGCTTCAGCTCATCATCCTTTTACGGCCGTCCATCCTGATGATGAAAGAATGTTGAAAACTGAACCAATGAAATGTCGGGCTTTAGCTTACGATATAGTTTTAAATGGAGTGGAATTAGGTGGTGGATCAATCAGAATCCATAATCCAAAACTACAAAAAGAAATTTTTGAAATTCTAGGAATGACCGAAGAAGAAATCTCGCGAAAATTTGGTCATCTCCTTAAAGCTTTTGAATACGGCTGTCCGCCCCACGGCGGTTGTGCGATGGGATTAGATCG
>CAZMOH010000001.1:32154-41006 GCA_964567875.1 uncultured Candidatus Peribacteria bacterium
AAAATCCCGCGAAATTTTTGAAAGTTTGACAAAAAAGTTTTTAAAAATAATATCGGCAAGAATTTAAGTATAATTTAAAAATGACAAACAAAGGAGGCGGATCTAAACAACACGGTGGACACGAAATAAATGAACGACGACGCAAGTCAAGTTTGGGAAAAAGGAGAAATAAAGCAAGAGCGACCCAAATTCGTGAAGAAAATCGTGCTAAAGGTTTAAACTGCTAGTTAGAGTTTTTTGAAATATAAGTATTAAAATCCCGTAAAAAAATTCGCGGGATTTTTTATTTGAAAAACTAGCGCCATTTCCAAAAATATTTCACCGCACTAACTAAGTGAATCCAAAAAGTTTTACGAAAAATAGCTGAGCCAATAAATCCGCCTGAGAGACGATTTGGCGAATGGATAGCTGTTGCCTTTAAAACCTGAATTACTTTCAAACCGCTTTTTTGTAAACGACGACAGAAATCAATGTCTTCCATAAATAAAAAAAAGCGCTGGTCAAATCCCGCGAAATTTTCATAAACTTTTTTCCGCATTAACCAAAAACTTCCTTGCGCCCAATCTACTTCTTTAATTTCTGTTTTTGAAGAAGACTTAGGATAATTTTTTAAGAAAACTTCTTTTTTAAATAATCGTCTTTTGATAAGTGACCAAATTGTAGGAAATTGACGACAGTTTTCTAAAATTTTTCCATCTTTTGTTTTCAAAACCGGGACAACTATCCCGAAATTTTCGCGGGATTTTAAAACTTTTAAAAGTTCGTCTAAAGTTCCCGCCAAAACTTCCGTATCCGGATTACAAATAGCCAGAAATTCTCCTTCGGCAAACCTTACTCCTTCGTTATTTCCCTCTCCATATCCCCAATTTTTAGCTAATTGAATAACATGAACTTGTGAATTTCCCGCGAAATTTTTAGTTAAAAACTTGCCGTCCTGACCTTTTTTGGTCGGATTATCGACAATAATTAGTTCCCAGGGACAACTTGGCGGAAATTTTTGTAAAGATTGATAAAAATTTAGAACTTTTTCTGCACTACCAAAATTCACAGTAATAATTGATAATTTCGTGGGATTTTTAGTTTTCATTCTTTCCAAGTTTACAAACTGGAAAAAATTGTGCAAAATTCAGACGAACTAACTTTTGAAAAATGAAGACTTATAAAATTTTCGCGGGATCTAGTCATGAAGTTTTTGCTGAAAAAATAGCTAAAAAAATTGGAATAGATTTAGGAAAAAGAACGATTAAAACTTTTGCTTGTGGAGAAACTTATGTCAAATTTGACGAAACTTTTCGTGGGAAAGATGTTTTCATTGTCCAAACAGGAAGAACCGGAAAAATGAACGATGATTTAATTGAATTAATGTTACTAATTGACGCTGCCAAACAAAGTTTCGCGACCAATGTTCATGTTATCATGCCGTATTATGCTTATTGTCGTCAGGACAAAATCCATGCTCCACGAGAAGGAATTTCGGCTAGATTATTCGCGAAATTATTAGAAAAAGCCGGAGCTAATCATTTGATTACAATGCACTTACATTCCGACCAGATTCAGGGATTTTTTAATTTTCCTGTAGATAATTTAAGCCCGCGAAAATTGTTTGTAGAATATTTTAGAAAGAAAAACTTAAAAAATCCGGTAGTTGTGTCACCTGATGCTGGCGGAGCGAAATCAGCGAAAAAATTTGCTGATGAATTAGGAATTCCCTTAGTTATCTTGCATAAAACTAGACCGGCTCACAATCAATCAATGGTAACCCATGTTATTGGTGATGTTAAAGGTAAAACCCCGATTATTATTGACGATATAATTGACACAGCTGGTTCCGTCTGTGGTGCGAAAGAGGGACTTTTAGCGGCTGGTTGTAATCCTGAAGTTTACCTTGCTGCTACTCATCCTGTTTTTGCCGGTCCAGCTTATGAGCGATTAGAAAAAGCTAATTTCGCGGAAATTGTTTGTACCGATACACTACCTGTTGATGAAGGAAAATTAAAATCATTTCACACTCTTTCTGTAGCGCCACTTTTTGCTGATGTTGTTAAGAATGTAGCTGAAAAAAAATCTGTTTCTGGATTGTATCTTTAAAGTATTTATCAGTTGATTGATAATTAAATTAAGTATTTCTAATAATTAGTTTTTTAAATATTCTTAGATTTTCTTTAAGTTTCGTAAAATTAGCAAGAAAAACTCAAAAAAGCTAAAATTCCCGCGAAATTATGAAAAATTTACAACAACTTCCTTTTCATAAAATTAAAATAAATTTACAAGCTCTAAAAAAAGAGTTTTGGACGTGGCTATTTATTGGGATTGTGCTTTTTATTATAGGAAAATGGATGGATAATTGGGTTTTTGTATTTTTCGAAAAACACATTCATAATCCACAAATGGACCAATTTATAATTTTTCTGACTGAAAAATTACTTTATATTATTTTGATTGTTTTCGCGGGATTTACTCTTTTTAAAGTTTGGAAAAACGAAGATCATAAATCAAAGGCTGTGCCCGCTCTTTTCGCCGTTTTTTCCACAGCAATTATTTCGGCTATTTTAAAAAGTTTTTTTAAAATCCCGCGACCTTTTATTACCGAAAATTTAAAACCACTAGTTCACGCTGGACTAGATAGTTTCCCTTCGGGACATACGGCTGTTGCTTTTGCTTTACTTGTTCCGATGTTACGAGTTTCTAAGTGGTTAGGAATTTCTTGGGTCTTTTTTGCCTTATTAATTGGATTTTCACGAGTTTATGAGTTTGTGCATTATCCATCAGATATTGCTGGAGGCATTTTTTTAGGTGGAGTAATGGGAGCTATTTTTTCCCACCCCACTACAGAAGAACTTTTAAAAAAATGGTGGGAAAATTCGCGGGAATTTCGCCGACAAAGTTTTCATTTTATTTTTGGTTTTTTAATAGTTTTTAGTCATTGGATTGGAGCTTTAAGAATCCGCGAAATTTTAACTTTATTGCTGATAGGATTGATTATAATTGTTTTGACAATTCGCGGACACTTAGATTTTGTGAAAAAAATTCTCGCGAAATTTGAACGGAAAAGAGTTTATGATTTTCCAGGAAGTGGTCCATTTTATTTCTTATTAGCTGTTGGAATCTGTTTCTTGATTTTTCCTATAAAAGTTGCTTATGCTTCAATCCTGATTTTATCCGTGGGAGATTCACTTAATCATATTATTGCGAAAAATCGGATGCCGAAACGATTTAATTTACCCTGGAATAGGCGAAAAAGTCTGCTGGGAGTTTTTCTAGGAATTTTCGCGGGATTTTTTGCTGCTCAATTTTTTGTGCCGTGGTATTCTGCTCTAATCGCTTCTAGTTTAGCGATAATTTTAGAAACTTTCCCCTGGCGAGTGGGGAAAATTTTTATTGATGATAATCTGATAATTCCTCTTGTTTCAGGAATTATTATGGTTATTTTGGGATAAATTCTAGTAGAAATACTTGCAACTTAGTTGCTTTTGTTTATAATGTTGTGCGAGATGAGAAAAACACCACTTTTGAAAGCAGTTAAAGAACTTTTTCTTTTAGAAAAAAAACCAATTTCTGTCCCAGAAATTCAAAATATTTTAGCCAAAAAGAAATTGTTTCCGAACAAAACATCTCTTTACAGATTACTAAAAAAATTAAAAGAAACTAATTTTATTGAAGAAGTTATGTTGAATAATAAGACAATTTTTTATGAAATAAAAACTCATCATCATCACCATTTTACTTGTCTTAATTGTGGAAAAATTGAGTGTATCAAAGATAATAATTTAGAAGAGGAAGTCTTGGAGTTAGAAAAAAAATTATTTCAAAAAGGTTTTTCCATTAAAGACCATAATTTTTTTATTACGGGGAAATGTCTGCAATGTAACGTGTAATCTATTTTTTAATCTAAAAATCCTATGAAAACAATTTATCAAATTCGCTACTGGTTAGAATTAATTGCTTTGCCAACTTTTACTTTTTTAGTTTTTCATTTAACCGGACACGGAGCCAATGAGCTATTAAATAATGGTTTGGAATCTGAAAGTATTTTTAGTTTTGAAAATTTCGCGGGATTTTTGGGATTAATTCTCTTTGTTTGGTTATGGCATCGTCCTTTTTTAAAAAAATGGGTACCTTGTGCGCACACTCATTGTCCTGGTGAAAAAGACAAATCAGCTCTTCCACATTTAATTGCTACACTTGCTTTATGTTTACATTTTTTCCCAGAAGCCGCTGTGCGAGAAGTTTTGTGGGAAAATCTCGCGAAAAAAGAAGCAATTATTGGAATGACTGGATTTGTCGCTCATTTTTTTGTTGATGTAATTGTTGCGATTTTAATTTCTCAATATTGGTCCCAAAAAATTCAACGAATTTTGTCTTTCTTGTTTATGACAGGGATTTGGATTATCGCTTTTAAAACCGGCGGACACTTCTTTGATTTTTTGCCAAAAAATATTCAAGGATTAGTTTTCTTGGTTGGTGGATTTTTCTTAGCAATGTTTGTTCATTTGCCACACAAGCCAGTTTCTGCTTGTGGACATAATCATAAACATTAGAATTTCGCGGGATTTTAGAAATTGTTATTTTATTTATTGAAACAACTAATTATTTTTTGTTATGAAGTCCACTTTAGAATATTAAAGAAAACATTTGAATTTTCGCGTATTTTTTGCTATAATGTCCTGAACTATTTTCTAACCCCAAAATAAAATGAAAAATTGTTCAAAAACTCACACTTCATTTGTGCTTACTGAGGAAATCTCTAAAAATCGAAAAGTGCAAATGGTAACAAGTGTACTATTACTTGCAGTGTTAGGGCTACAACTCTACACACTTTACGGAACTATTGAACTATTCCAAGCTTCAATGTTTTAAAAAAACGCGAAATTGTAAATATTCGCTTGCAAGTGAAACGATCCCCCGCTAAAATTCGGGGGATTTTTTTATAATTAAAAATGAGTGAAAATAACAATTATGATGCTAGTTCCATTCAAGTTTTAGAAGGACTTGATCCCGTGCGAAAAAGACCCGGAATGTATATTGGATCAACAGATATTCGTGGACTTCACCATCTAGTTTGGGAAGTTGTGGATAACGCTATTGATGAAGCCATGGCTGGTTTTTGTAAAAATATTGAAGTCAGAATCCATCAAGATGGTTCGGTCTCAGTTGCTGATGACGGACGAGGGATTCCTGTTGAAAAACACGCGAAAACTGGAATTTCTGCTGTAGAAACTGTTTTAACTGTCCTTCATGCTGGTGGAAAATTTGGAGGAAGTGGTTATAAAGTTTCTGGGGGACTACACGGAGTTGGGGTTTCCGTAGTTAATGCTTTATCAGTCCGTACGGAAGTAACGGTTGATCGTGATGGAGGGAAACATTTTGTTGCTTTTGAAAAAGGTATTCCGGCGGAGCCGTTGAAAAAAATTGCGGAACAAAATCGCCAAGGAACAATTGTTCAATTTTGGCCAGATGGTGATATTTTTGAAACCCTTGATTTTGACTTTGAAATTTTGAAAAAAAGATTAAGACAACAGGCCTATTTAACTCGTGGGATAACTATTTCTCTTTTTGATGAACGTGAAGGACGAGAACGATCTTATCAGTTTTATTTTGAAGGTGGGATTGCTAGTTTTGTCCGACACTTAAATGCGGGAAAGAATCCTATTTCCAAAATTCTAATGCTAGAAGGAACAATAGACAATGTTTCAGTAGAAGTTGCTATGCAATATACCCCAGAATTCCGCGAAAATATTCAAACTTTTGCTAATAATATTCAGACAACAGAAGGAGGAACTCATTTAACTGGTTTTCAAACAGCTCTTACACGAGTTATAAATAAATATGCTCGGGAGAATAATTTATTGAAAGAAAAAGAACCAAATTTCACCAATGACGATGTTAAAGAAGGATTAACTGCTATTATTAGCGTTAAAATTCCAGAACCACAGTTTGAAGGACAAACTAAATCAAAACTTGGGAACTCAGAAGTTCGCGGAATTACCGCCAAAATTGTCGCGGAAAAATTAGAAGAATTTCTCGCCGAAAATCCTAATAATGCTAAAGCCATCGTTAATAAATGTGCCTTAGCAACTCGCGCCCGGTTAGCTGCTCGAGCCGCTAGAGACACTGTTATCCGCAAAGGAGCTTTGGAAGGAATGACTTTACCGGGGAAACTTGCTGATTGTAGTTCCAAAAATCCAGCTGAATCGGAATTATTTATTGTGGAGGGAGATTCGGCTGGTGGGTCAGCTAAACAGGGACGAGATCGACATACTCAGGCTATTTTACCGTTACGTGGGAAAATTTTGAATACAGAATCTTGTCGTTTAGAAAAAATGCTCGCGAATAATGAAGTAAAAAACTTGATTATTGCTCTTGGAACAGCTATTGGTGATCAATTTAATGCAGACAAATTACGGTATCATAAAATTGTAATAATGACCGATGCTGATGTTGATGGTGCTCATATTAGAACTTTATTAATGACTCTTTTTTATCGTCATTTTCGTCCCCTTATAGATGGTGGCTTTGTTTATATTGCTCAACCACCACTTTATAAGTTAAGCAAAGGTAAAAAAGTTTGGTACGCCATGACTGACGAAGAAAAAGATAAAATAAAAGAAGAATTTGATATTCAGGGAAACAATATTCAACGTTATAAAGGTTTGGGAGAAATGAATCCCGAACAACTTTGGGAAACAACTATGGATCCCGAACGAAGAACTTTATTAAAAGTGACTGTAGAAGACGCTGAACGAGCTGATCATGTTTTCAATGTTTTAATGGGAAGCGATGTGACACCAAGACGCCGTTTCATTCAAACTCATGCGTCAGAAATTAAAGAATTAGATATATAAAATCCCGCGAAATTTTTCAAAATGAAAAAAATACCAACTTTATTAGTAGCTAGTTTTTTATACGGTTGTTCTTTAAATAATCAATCAAGTAGTTTTCATCAACAACTTATTGTAGATAAAATCTATCATATTAAAAATAATATAAACTTAAAAATAAAAAAGATTGAAAAAAATCAAAACATATCGACTAAAGAATTCCGCGAAATTTCTAATTATAAGCCAATTAAAAAAGACATATTATTTGAAAATAAAAATTATACAGCAATTAGAGAGTTTTATAGTAAAGGTATAAAATATTACTTAGCTGTTGATTTAGAGACTAATAAAACTCAGATAATTTTAGCAAAAAAATCGCGGGATTTTCCAAATAATTCAAGTTTTGAAAAATCTAATTATTTTAAAGCTTTAAATTATCTTAAACACAAAACAGGTATTCAAAACACTGGTTTAAAGAATGATATAAAATTTAACAAAAATACGGTTTATATGACTGTAGATTTTTGCCCATCATCGAAAAGAGGATTTGAGAAGGATTTTTTTGAGAATTTTATAAAAAAAGGATACAAAAATATTGCAATTGCTATTACTGGAAGTTGGATAAAAAAACACGAAAAGTCATTTCAGTGGTTAATAGAACAAAAATCTAAACATAATTTAAATATAGTTTGGGTTAATCATACTTTTAATCACAAATATGATTGGGGAGAACCAATTAAAAACAATTTTTTATTAAAACAAAATACCAATCTTGAAAAAGAAATCTTAGAATTAGAAAAAATGTTAATTAAAAATAAACAAACTCCTTCAATTTTCATGAGATTTCCTGGTTTAGTTTCAGATGATAAAATTCGTGAAAAAGTAATAAATAAATATTCATTAATCTTTATTGGATCTGATGCTTGGCTGGCTAAAGGCGAGATTCCTAAAAATGGTTCATTTATTCTTATTCATGGGAATAAAAATGAACCGCTTGGTATTAAAAAAGCTAATAGATATTTAGAAAAAAAGAATCATGAAATAAAATTTGGGAACCTAAATGAAAGTATTTAGATAAGGTTAGGTAGATATTAAAGAATTACTTAGTTGTATTTTAAATAAATTTGCCTGTGATTTTCTTAAATTCCGCGAAATTTTAGATAAATTAATTATTAAAAATCTGGCGGAGAGTGAGGGATTCGAACCCTCGGTACCCGTGAGGATACAACACCTTAGCAGGGTGCCCCGTTCGACCGCTCCGGCAACTCTCCTTAAAAAATCAACAGGATTTGGGTGTCAAACTGCGAGGATTCTATGGATTTTACTAAAAATGGTCAATTTTTTCGCGGGATTTTTATTTTAAAAAACAGGGATCAAGTCCCTGTTTTATAAATATATTATAGTGTTTTTTTTATTTAAAAACCAATTTTCCACTTTCACTATCAACAATAATTTCCCGCGAAATTTTACCATCAAGAAGCTTTAGAGCTAAGGGGTTTAATAGTTCTCTTTCAATAGCTCTTTTGAGCGGACGTGCTCCGAAATCAGGATCAAAACCAACATTCGCCAGATATTCTTTAGCTTTATCAGTAATTTTGAGAGAAATTCCTTGATTACTTTTTAGTCGAGTAATTATTTTGTTCAATTCTAAATCCAAAATTTCGCGGATATTTTCTTTAGTTAAAGCATGAAAAGGAATAATATCATCTAAACGATTTAAAAATTCTGGTCGAAAATAAGCAGTTAATTTTTCGCGAAGAGTTTTTTCATTAACCTCTTTGCCGTCTTTAAACTCATCAGAAAGCAAGTTTGAAGTAAAAATTATTAAGGTGTTTTTAAAATCAACTGTTCGTCCTTTGGCGTCTGTCAAACGACCGTCGTCTAAAATTTGCAGAAAAAGATTAAAAACATCACGATGTGCTTTTTCAATTTCATCAAAAAGAACTACTGCGTAAGGATTTCGGCGGACTTTTCCGGTTAATTGTCCTTCTTCTTCATAACCTACATATCCAGGCGGAGATCCAATTAATTTAG
>CAZMOH010000001.1:41016-46853 GCA_964567875.1 uncultured Candidatus Peribacteria bacterium
CGACCGAATGACTTTCCATAAATTCCGACATATCAAAGCGAATCATCGCATTTTCTGAATCGAAAAGTAGTTCAGCTAAACTTTTGGCTAGTTCCGTTTTTCCTACTCCGGTTGGTCCTAGAAAAAGAAAGGAACCAATTGGTCTATTACCATCAGAAAGCCCAGCCCGATTACGACGAATAGCGTTGGAAACAGCTTTAATCGCTCTTTTTTGTCCAATTAAGCGTTTAGCAAGTTCGTCTTCTAATTTCGCGAGTTTTTCACTTTCTTTTTCAGTTAATTTTGTAGCAGGAATACCAGTCCATTTAGCGATAATTTCTGCAATATCGTTTTCTGTAATTACGTCACGAGCTAGTTTTGTTTCTTTAGATTTTTTCAAAGATTCTTCAAGTTCTTTTTTTAGTTGCGGGATTTTTCCGTGTCGAATTTCCGCGACTTTGGCGAAATCACCTTCACGTTCTGCCATTTCGGCCTCATATTTCAGGTTGTCTAATTCACTTTTTATCCGCGAAATTTTGTTGACAATTTCTTTTTCGGCCAGCCATTCCGCTGTTAAATTTTTTAGTTCTTCATTTAAATCAGATAACTTTTTTTCTACTTTTTGAAGTCGTTCCGGTTTCAAATTTTCTTTTTTTAAAGCGGCTTTTTCGATTTCTAAAGTCAAGATTTTTCGTTTTAATTCAGAAATTGCTTCTGGTTCTGATTCAATTTCTAATTTCAATTTAGACATCGCTTCATCAATCAAATCAATAGCTTTATCAGGAAGTTTACGGTCTGGTAAAAATCTTTGTGAAAGTTTAACCGCTGCAATTAAAGCGTCATCAGTAATCCGAACCCCGTGGTGAAGCTCATATTTTTCGCGGATTCCTCGTAAAATAGCCAAAGCTTCTTCAAAATTTGGCTCATCAACCATAACTGGTTGAAATCTCCTTTCTAGAGCAGCATCTTTTTCAATATATTTTCGATACTCATTTAAGGTTGTGGCTCCAATTGCGTGCAATTTCCCTCGTGCTAAAGCTGGTTTTAAAATATTTCCAGCATCCATTGAGCCTTCACTCGCTCCTGCTCCAACAATCGTATGTAACTCATCGATAAAGAGAATTATCTTCCCTTCGGCTTTTTCAATAGCTTTTAGAACATTTTTCAAGCGGTCTTCAAATTCCCCGCGATATTTTGCTCCAGCGACCAAAGCCGCTAAATCTAATCCTAAAACTCGTTTATTACGTAAAGATTCAGGAACTTCTCCTGCGATTATTTTATGAGCAAGACCTTCGACAATTGCTGTTTTCCCAACTCCCGGGTCACCTACAAGAACGGGATTATTTTTAGTTCTTCGTGATAGAATTTGAATCGTTCGACGAATTTCTTCATCTCGCCCAATAATGGGATCAATTTTCCCTTGTTCAGCTAATTCTGTGAAATCAACACAATATTTTTCTAGTGCTTCTAGTTTTTCATGTCCTTCCGCTGAATCTATTTTTTCGTCTCCTCGTAAAAATTGCAAAGCTTCTTCCAATTTTTCGCGGGAAATTCCAAGTCCTTTTAAAAGACTTTGAGCAGTTGAAGATGAATCAAAAACGGCTAACCAAAAATGTTCTACCGACAAAAAATTGTCTCCCATTTTTTTCTGCCATTTCTCAGCATTTCGTAAGAGAGTTTGTAACTCACGACTAGGTGTTCTTTGTCCACCTTCAATTTTGGTAAATCCCGCGATTTTTTGTCGTAAAGAATCTTTCACTTGTTCGGGATTTAAACCCATTTTGGCTAGAACTTTGGACATAAAATTATTTTCTTCAGTCAAAGTTCCTAGCAAGAGATGTTCAACATCTATATTTGGATTACGAAACTCATCAGCAATTTTTTGCGCATGCGCTAGCGATTGAGCCGCAACCGTTGTCCATTTATCAAAATTCATTTTGGTTTTATTTAAGAAATATTCGCTAATCTTTCCAGATTAGCACTCTCCATTATAGACTGCTAAAAAACTAAAGTCAAATTAAAAATTTCGCGGGATTTCTTTATTCGTTATAATTTATTTGAAATTAATTTTAGAGATGGATAAATTCAGCGAAATGAAAACAGAATATTTATTAATCGTATTAGGAATTCTTGTCTTAATAGCAATTATAGCTGGATTATTTTTTATATTTCGTTCGAGAAAATCCCGCGAAATTTTACAACTTTTAGAAAAAATTAATGAAAAAGATGAAGAAAAAAATCTTATTAGAGAAAACGAAAGATTGCAGGGATTAGTTGAAAACTACATTGCAGAACAAGCAAAAATTAGAAAAGAACTAGAAGATATCAGAGAAGAAAAACACAAACTAGAAGCAACAGGAAAGCAAGTCTGGGCGGAAAAAACAAAATTAGAAGAACAACTACGAAATATTCGCGAAAATTTACGGACAAAAGAAAAAGAGTTAGTAAAATTTCAAGAATCAGTTGAAAGACGACAGAAAGAATTTGAAGAACAAACTAAGAATTTGGAAAATGCTCGAAAATCTCTAGAAGAGGAGAGAATTAGAATTCAGCGGGAAGATGCTGAAGAACAACAAAAAATATTAGACGAAAAAAATAGAAAATGGAATGACCACGAAAACGAAGTTATTTATTTGCTTAAAGATATTTGCAAAAAACCAGAATTGGATTTTTCGTTTTTTGATAATACAAATCTACCAGTTAAATTTGATGGTCGTTTAAAACCTGATTTTATGATTGAATTTTTGGGGCAATACATAATTTTTGATGCAAAAAAATCATCAAAACCAGACAACATAAAAACTTATATTGCAGAGCAAGTAAAAAAATCTGCAGAAAAATACGAAAAAAATGATTTGATAAATTCGCAGGTTTTCTTTGTTGTTCCCCAGGAAGCAATTGAAAAAATGAATAAATTATATTTTTTTGAAAGGGGTTTTCGTTTTTTCATAATTACTAAAGAAGCAATTGAACCAATTTTATTCAGCTTTAAAAGAATTATGGAGTATGAAAATATCGAACAACTTGATCCACAAGAAAGAGAAAATATTGTTGATTTAATAGCAAATTATGACCGCCATATTTCGTTCCAAAATGCCGCCAATATTATTCTAGCTAAAGAAAGTATTTATTTAATGAATTCTAAGAAAAAATTAAATTCCAAAATGCAAAACGAAATTAAGATTAAAAAACAAAATATCCGCGAAAAAAAATTAATGCCAACAGAAATAAGAAGAATAAGTATGAATATTGAAAATCAAAAATCAGAAATAGAAGAATTAGTTTCTACGGAACCATTAATTGATAAGACAGATATAAAAAATGCTCAAGATTCTTTAGAAATTTAATAAATGCAGTATTTTATTTTAATTTTTTTAATAATTTTCCTAGGACTAGTTTGTTTTTGGGGGATTTATATGCTCTTAATGTTGATTAAAACAGGAGTTCCTTTTATTCCAACTTCTGAGAAAATTGCCGATAAAATGCTGGAATTTGTAAAATTTCGCGAGAATTTAAATATTTATGAATTAGGTTGTGGGAATGGGAAATTACTTTTTAAAATAAAGAAAAAATGCGATAATTTGAGATTTAAAAATATTTCAATAATTGGATACGAATTAATTTTACCTCTAGTTTGGTGGATTAAGTTTAAAAATAAGTTTTTACCAAAAACTACTAATAAAATTAGTGTTTTTTCGCGAGATTTTTACAAACAAGATTTAAGTCAAGCTGATGTTATTTTTTGCTATCTTTTCCCACCATTAATGCAACGAATTTTTTACGAGATTTGGCCTAAGTTAAAAAAAGGAACAATTTTGATTTCGCATGCGTTTAAAATTGAGGGACTAAATCCATATGAAATTAGAAAAACTGCTAAAACAACAATTTATGTTTATAAAAAATCCCGCGAAATTTAGTTAAATTTTTTCTGGCAACTTTCACAAAGACCATAAAAAACAAGATCAACTTTGCGTAACTTGAAGTTTTTTTCTGCTTTTAACTGCCTTGAAATTGATTCACGATAATTTAAAGTAATTTCCTCCGCCTCTCCACAAGATTCACAAACTAAAAAATGATGTTCTTCATTTTTATTTTCAGGATGATTACACGGTATTACTTGTCCATTCAAAAGATGTGCCAGATCTAAAGAAACATAACGGTCAACTAAACGATAAACTGTTGTTAAATCTGATTTTAATCCTTTTTTCGCAAGAATTTCGGTGATTTCTGTCGCTGATAAAGGAATCTTTGTAGAAAAGATTATTCGTCCCACATTACGCGCCCCAGCAGTAAATCGCCAAGCTCTAGAAGCAAATCTTTCTTCAGCTAGTTTTATCTTTTCTTGCATCTCGCCAAGGAATCTAGCGAAAATGCAAATGTTTGGCAATAGTTTTTGATATAAAATCCCGCGAAATTTTGTTAAACTTTTCCTGATGGTAAAAATGGAAACAAGCTGGCACCAGGTTTTAGCTGAAGAGTTCACTAAACTTTATTGGCAAAACCTAACAAACTTTATTCGCCAAGAAATTTCAACAGGAAAAATGATTTTTCCTAGTCCTCGTAATATTTTCGCGGGATTTTCCTTATGTCCTTTTGATAAAGTTAAGGTTGTCATAATTGGACAAGATCCGTATCACTCTATTTCAGAAGTTGCGGGAAAGAAAGTTCCAACGGCGCACGGACTTTGTTTTTCTGTAGTCAAAGGAGCTAAAATCCCTCCCAGTTTACAAAACATTTACAAAGAATTGAAAAATGAATTCCCGCGAAATTTTAAAATTCCTAATCATGGCAATTTAGAAAAATGGGCTAAACAGGGAGTTTTACTTTTGAACACAACTTTAACTGTTGAAGCACATAAACCAATGAGCCATACTGGCAAAGGATGGGAAGAATTTACGAGTAAAGTGATTGAGAAAATTTCGCGGGAAAAATCAGGAATCATTTTTCTGCTCTGGGGAAAACATGCTCAAAACTTAAAAAAACTTATTGATCAGAAAAAGCATTTTATTTTGGAATCAGCCCACCCCTCACCTTTCAGTGCACATCGCGGATTTTTGGGTTGTGGACACTTTAAAAAAACAAATGAGATTCTTAAAAAACAAGGAAAAAAAGAAATTAACTGGCAGATTTAAAATTTCGCGGGATTTTTTAAAAATTTCTGTTAAACTATTTTAGCAATGGAAATTTCCTACAAACCTAGCTCCAGAGCTAAAAATATTCGGATTAGGATTAATTTTTATGGAAAAGTTGAAGTTATATATCCCGCGAAAAAATTGTTTTTGAGTGCCGATTCTCTTCGCAAACAAGCCGAGGATTTTGTTAAACAAAAAAAAGACTGGATTGAAAAACAATTAGCTAAAATCTCGCGAAAAAATATCAATCCTGTGTTAAAAATAGATTCTCGTGAACATTTTTTAATTCACAAAAAACAGGCCCTGGATTTTGTTACAGAACGCGTGGAATTTTGGAATAAGAAGTATTGTTTCAGATACAATAAAATTTCTGTTAAAAAACTTAAACATAATTGGGGGAGTTGTTCATCTCGTGGAAATTTGAATTTTAATTATAAGATTTTATTTCTCGCACCGCACATAGCAGATTATATCGTCGTGCACGAACTTTGTCATTTACAAGAAATGAATCATTCCGCGAGATTTTGGCAATTGGTGGAAAAAGAAATTCCTAACGCCAAAACTCTTCACCAAAATATTGGAGCTTTGGATTAATTTCGCGGGATTTTAAAGAAGGTCTTTTTATTTTAAATCTTGGATTTTTATCTAAAAAATCCTTACCACAAAAATACTCTTGCCAAAAGTTATTTTTTTTGTCATAGTTCGCCAGTTATAACTAAAGCAAAT
>CAZMOH010000002.1:0-24166 GCA_964567875.1 uncultured Candidatus Peribacteria bacterium
TATCTATGATTTCTGGACTAATTGTTGGAATTCTAATTGGACTATTAACTGAATATTTTACTTCTGAACATTATTCACCCGTAATGAAAATTGTTAAAGCCTCTGAAACTGGGGCAGCGACAAACATAATTGAGGGACTTTCTTTGGGATATCGTTCAGTTGGGCTTCCTATTTTATTGATTTGTATTGCAATTTTTATTGCTTATTATTTCGCGGGATTATACGGAATCGCTATCTCAGCAGTTGGAATGCTGTCTACACTAGGTATTTCATTAGCTATTGATGCTTATGGACCAGTTGCAGATAATGCTGGTGGAATTGCTGAAATGGCTGGATTAGGAGAAGATATTCGTAAAAGAACTGACGCTTTAGATAGCGCTGGAAATACAACAGCAGCTATTGGAAAGGGATTTGCGATTGGGTCAGCTGCTTTAACTGCTTTAGCTCTATTTGCTGCTTTCTCTAAAGCAACTGGCTTACAAGCAATTGATATTATGAATCCTAAAGTAATAATAGGATTATTCATTGGAGGAATGTTACCTTTTTTGTTTTCAGCAATGACCATGTCTGCTGTCGGAAGAGCAGCATTTGATATGATTGAAGAAGTTCGCCGACAATTTAAAGAAATTAAAGGCCTAATGGAAGGAACTGCAAAAGGAGATACTGCTCGATGTGTAGATATTTCAACTACTGCTGCTTTACGAGAAATGGTGGTTCCTGGCGTCATGGCTGTTATAACACCAGTTGCTGTTGGTTTTATTTTAGGATCACCTGCCTTAGGAGGTCTTCTCGCTGGAGCCCTCGTTACTGGAGTTATGATGGCTATTTCAATGGCTAATTCTGGTGGAGCTTGGGATAATGCCAAAAAATTTATTGAATCACGAAAAAAAGATGGAAAAGGTTCAGTTACACATAAAGCTTCTGTCGTTGGAGACACAGTTGGAGATCCTTTTAAAGATACTTCCGGACCATCAATTAATATTTTGATTAAATTAATGACAATCGTTTCTTTAATTTTCGCTAGTGTTTTTACAGTAAACGGATTGTTCTAGATTTCCATTTTGGTTATTAAATAAAAAAATGTCCGAAGATTTCGGACATTTTTTTATTTAGGCGTAGTAGATTCTTTGAAAAAATCTTCTACTTATGATTTAGGAATAGTTTCTAGACCTTTATAATAAGGAAAAATCTTATAATTAATTTCTTTTTCCGAAAAAGATAAATTATTTTTAAAATCTTCAACAAATCCCGCGAAATTTTTTCTAAAATTATCTAATTCTTCTACTGGAATAAAAATATCAACTGTAGCTAATAATTTATTTTTATCTGTATCAATCTGGACTTTTAAATTTTTGAATGATCCTTCTTTGATTTTTTCTTGTAAAAATTGCTCAATTTTTGCTAGATATTTTTCATTTTGTAGATCTGCTTCATTTTGTTCATTTGGTAAAAAATTCGCGGGATTTTCTTGCTCAGCTAACTGTACCCAAAGTTGTTTTAAGTCTAATTCTGGAAACCTTTTTTCCAAATACCTCTGTAAAACTTTTTTTTCATCATCTTCTAAAATTTTACCAGCTTCAATTGTATAAAGAGCCTTTACAGACCAAGAATTATCAGAATCTGGTAATTCCGTTACGACAGTATTAACTAGAATTCCATCATGAACATTTGAATTAAAGATATCTTTTACTGCTTTTATTATTCGAATTTTAATAGGAGATGACTGTTTCTTTGAAACAATTGAAGCCGTTCGCAAAATATCTAAATTAAGTTGAACTTTTTTCTTCAGTTTTTCTGAAAGCTCTGCTGTAGTTTCATTTAAAATTTCCGCGAAAAAATTAATTTTTTCTGGTAATTTTATTTCTCCTGATAAATGAATTATATCCCCTGTTGTTGGCCCATGTAATTCAATTTTATTTAAAGTTGCATCAGGAATTTTCTTTTGCAAAATTTGTGAAATTATTTGTTTGCTTTGTGATTCCAACTCAATTTTTCGCGAGATTTTCATAAGTCCTGACCCCAGAGGAACAGAAAGAATTAATATAACGAAAACTAAAATACCAATATCCTTCGCTGTTTTATCTGAATTCTCTTTGTGTGGACGAAATCCATAAAAAATAAAAACAATGGCTCCTACAAAAAGAATAGCCACAATATTTGTTATAAAAAGCAAAAATGCCCCCCAAGAACTCATAAAATTACCTAAAGCTATTTCAATTCCAATTACAGAGAGAGGAGGCATTAAAGATGCTGCCATAGCTACTCCTGCCACAGATTCAGAAAGTTTTTTGAAAGAAAGTGACAATAAAGCAATAACTGCTGAGGCTGTTGCAATAAATAGATCAAAAATATTGGGAGAAGTTCTCGCAATAATTTCACTAGTTTCTAAATGAACAGGCAGACTCCAAACTACTAAAATAGCTAAAAAAATCGATAAAACTGCTGATAAAAACAACATTTTAATTCCTCTCCAAATTATCTTTGAAGAGCCTTCCGAAATTCCATAAGCAATGCCCTGAATAGGTTGTAATAATGGTGCAATCAACATTGCCCCAATAATCACAGCTACCGAATTTTGTAAAAGCCCGAAAGTTGCTATTAAGCTAGATAAGATAATTTGGATCCAATATAAGCGACTATTTTTTAAACCATTAGTTACTGTTATAGCTATTTCTTGCTTTTGTTCTGGTGGCTGATTTAAAATAGAAATCTTATCAAAAAATTTCATTAATTTTGTTTGCCAATGATCTTTAATTATTTTTTTTTCTTCCTCTTTTTTAAATTCTAAAGCCGATTTTTGTAATTGATTTTCCATTAGTCAAATTATAAATTAATTTTAATAATTTTAAAAATCCGCGAAATTTTTCCAATTCCTACAAAAATATATAAAATATTTTTGATTTAATTTATTCAAATGAAATATACGGAAATTTTACTCAAAACTTCTAAAGAAAAACCAGCTGATGAACCATCAAAAAACGCTGAATTGTTAATTCGTGGAGGGTATATAAATAAGGAAATGGCGGGAGTTTATTCTTATTTACCATTAGGATTAAAAGTTTTACGAAACATTGAAAATATCGTACGTAGAGAAATGGAGAAAGCCGGAGCAACAGAAATTTTAATGCCAGCCTTGTCTCCCAAAAATTATTGGGAAAAAACTCAACGCTGGAATACGATTGATGTTCTATTTAAAGTAGAATTATCTACTGGAAAAGAAGTGGCCTTAAATCCAACTCACGAAGAGATTGTCACTCCACTGGTCCAAAAATTTGCGAATTCTCCTAAAGATTTCCCAAAAGCTGTTTTTCAAATTCAAAATAAATTCAGAAATGAACCGCGAGCTAAATCCGGACTACTTCGGGGACGAGAGTTTTTGATGAAAGATGCTTATTCTTTTCATACTTCACAGGAAGATTTTGATAAGTATTACGAAGTAATGACAAATGCGTATCACAATATTTATAAAGAGTTAGGAATTGGTGATATTACAAAACTTGTATCGGCAGATGGTGGCGAATTTTCCGAATTCTCACATGAATTTCAAACAATTTCGCCCATTGGAGAAGATGAGATTTTTTATATTCCTAGTGAAAATCGTTATTTAAACCGCGAAATTACACCAGCTAAAGCTCCTGAATGGAATAATTTAGATGAAGAAATGCTACCGATAGAAGAAGTTTTAGGTGAAAATATAATTGGAGTGGAAGAACTCGCGAAATTTTTAAAAATTCCTGTTGAAAAAACTACCAAAACAATTTTGTTTGAATCAGAAACAGGAGAAGTTGTCGCCGGAGTTGTTCGCGGAAATCGTGAAATAGACGCTCGAAAATTGGCAAAAATCGCGGGATTTAAGAAGTTAGAACTAGCTAGTGAAGAAACCGTTCTCCGCGTGACAGGCTGTCCAGTAGGTTATGCTGGAGTTTTAAATTTACGCGAAAACATTAAGGTTTTCTGGGATGAAAGTTGTGAAAATCGTATTAATTTTGAAATGGGAGCAAATAAAGAACATTATCATACTATAAACATAAATTGGGGAAGGGATATTGAAAAACCCGCGAAATTTCACGACATTAAAGTTGCTCAAGCCGGAGATTTTTATCCAAAAACTGGTGAAAAATACGAAGTTAAAAAGGCTATTGAAGTTGGAAATATTTTTCCACTTGCTACAAAATTTTCGCGGGCTTTTAACTTTAAAATTGAGGGAAAGGAAGTTATAATGGGCTGTTATGGAATTGGCATTTCCCGAATTATGGGAGCTCTAGTAGAAATTTTTGCTGACGAAAAAGGAATCATTTGGCCAGAAAATGTTGCTCCAGCAAAGATTTATCTGGCACCAATTGGAAAAAATGATGAAGTTTATGCCAAAGCAGACGAACTCTATGCAAAATTTCGCGAGAAAAATGTAGAAGTCTTGTATGATAACCGACGCGAAAAGAAAGTTGGTCCTGGACAAAAATTTGCTGATCACGAATTACTAGGTATCCCCTACCGGATAGTAATTTCTGATAGATTATTACCTGAGGGAAAAGTTGAATTAGTTGAACGAAAAACAGGGCAAACTGAGCTTGTTACTTTTGAAGAACTAGAAAAAAGATTCTAGTTTAATTAGTTATAAAAAAATCCCGCGAAATTTCGCGGGATTTTAGTTTATCTAAAAAAACAAGTTAAATTAGTTAACTGCTTCTTTAAGAGATTTACCAGCTTTGAATACTGGAGCTTTTCGAGCAGCAATTTTAATTTTTTCGCCTGTTGCTGGGTTAACTCCGTTTCGAGCAGCTCGGTGAGAAACTTTAAAAGTTCCGAATCCTGTCAAAGTAACAGAACCACCTTGCATTAGTTCTCCTGTGATAGCTTTTAACATTGCGTCTAGCATGTCAGCAGCCATTTTTTTTGTTGCACCTGTTTGAGCAGCAATATCTGCTACTAGGTCTCCTTTTGAGTAAGCCATTTTTTAAGGGGTTAGAAAATATAAAAATAAGCTACGCAAATTGTAATCTTTATGATTTCCCTTTGGCAAGCGATTTTTAGTAATTTTGGTTGATGATTTTGAAAAATATTTTAAATTACAATAAGAACCGATAAACTCGTAAAATAAATACCTGAATAAAGTTTATTAGTATTTTAAAATTTCGCGGGATTTTAATCTATAAATTTAAGTCCTCAATCTTTGGAAATTTTTCCAAAGATTTTGCTAATAATTTCGCCACTTGTAGATTTATTATTAAAGGAATATTCGTATCAATCGCTGTTCGGCGAATTAAATAACCATCTGTTTTTTCTTCGTGAGAAAATTTGTTTGGCGTATTTATCACTAATGAAACTTCTTTGTTAGCAATTAAATCGGCTACATTAGGGTGTTTCTTTTCCGAAATTTTATAAACTGTTTCACAAGGAATTCCGTGTTCATTAAATAATTTCGCGGTTTTTTTAGTTGCCACAAGTTTAAATCCCAATCGTAAAAATTGCCCAGCTGTTGGTCTAAAATCAACTTTATCCCGAAGTTTACCTAAAGTTATTAAAATTTTAGAACCAGGTTTAGGCATCACAAATCCTGTGGAAATTAAACTTTTTAAAAAAGCTTCTTCTTCAGTTTGACCAAAACAAGCCACTTCTCCTGTTGAACTCATCTCCACCCCTAAAGCTGGATCAGCTCCTTTGAGACGAGAGAAAGAAAACTGGGCGGCTTTTACTCCAACTTTATCTATTTCTAATAAATCTTTTTCCTGTGGTTTAACTTTTTCTCCCACTAGCACTTTGGCGGAAATTCCCGCGAAATTTTGATTTAAAACTTTGGAAGCAAACGGAAAACTTCGACTAGCTCGCAAATTACACTCAATAACTTTTATTTCATTTTGTTTAGCTAGAAACTGAATATTGAAAGGACCGGTAATATTCAATTCTTTAGCCAATAATTTCGCGACATTTTTCACCCGCCGAATTGTTTCCAGGTAAAGATATTGTGGTGGCAAGACAATTGTTGCATCTCCTGAATGAACTCCAGCATTCTCCACATGCTCAGCAATTGCAGAACAAACTATCTCTCCGTTTTGAGCGACTCCATCAAACTCAATTTCTTTTGAATTTTCTTCAAATTTAGAAATAACCACTGAGGCTTTGCGAGCGCTTGTGCCAACAGCTGTTTTTAAAAAATCGCGAAGTTCTTGTTCATTCATCGCTACGGCCATAGCTGCTCCGGAAAGAACAAAAGACGGACGAACCAGAACCGGATACCCCACCTTTTCCGCGAATTTAAAAGCATCATCCAATTTATCAAAACTAGCCCATTGAGGTTGTCCAATTCCTAAATCATCACACATTTGCGAAAATTTACCACGATCTTCACAACGCTCAACTGATTCCACAGAAGTCCCTAAAAGATTTAAACCAGCTTCTGACAAAGCTTGAGCCATATTTTGCGCAATTTGCCCACCAGTTGAAAAAATCACTCCGTCTGGTTTCTCTTTATCGCAAATTTCCAAAACTTTTTCTGTAGTTAGTTCTTCAAAATATAATCTGTCACATTCATCAAAATCAGTGGAAACTGTTTCTGGATTAGAATTTATAAAAATTGTTTGATAACCAAGTTCTTTCAACGTCCGCAAAACCTGCACTCCACACCAATCAAATTCTACAGAACTCCCAATAGCATAAGGTCCCGAACCGATAATCAAAATTTTACTTCCTTTTTTCATCTAGAGAATTCTAAATTATTTTTTAAAAAAATTAAAACAAAATTTCGCGGGATTTTATTATTATCCTTAACCTCCTCCTTCAGAGAAAATTATTTATTTTGATTTTTTCTTTATAGGCATCAAGCAGTTAATATCCTTAACAAGTTCGTCGTACCAATTTAAAGATAGAGTTTCAAATTTTAATTTTATAGCATTATTGGAAATAATCCATTTTTTCGCGGAATTTTGCAAAAGCCCAAAGATTTGTTCTGGATTAAAGTTTTTCCCCATTCGTAAAACCAATTCGTAATTTTTATGAGAAGATTTATTCATTTTAACTCCTTCTAAATTAGCTCTTCGCAAAAGCATTTTTATTTTAATAACTTTCGCGAGATTTTCCACTTCTTCAGGAATTTCTCCAAAATCTTCTTTTAATTCTAACATAAACTCACGGAGTTCTTGTTCATCAGAACTTCCCGCAAGTTCCTGATAAGTTCTAATCCGCTCATTTTCATCAGGAATAAATTCGGTCGGAATATAAGCAGATAAAGGCAATTCAACTGAAATATTTACTTCTTCTTCAACTTCCATTGAAACTTCTCCTCGTTTCATTTCATCCACAGTTTTATTTAACATTCGGATAAAATGGGAAACTCCAACTGTTTTTACCGTTCCAGATTGACTTGCTCCAAGAATTTCCCCAGCTCCACGAATTTCTAAGTCTCGCATTGCAATTTGAAATCCAGAACCAAGTTCGTTAGCTTCTACAATAGCTCGCAGTCGTTTTTTCGCGGATAATTCTAGTTTCTGTCCTTGGTAAAGGAAAAAAGCATAACTTTGTGTTCGAGAACGACCAACTCGTCCCCGAAGTTGATAAAGTTGCGAAAGACCAAATTTTTCTGCGCGATTCACAATTAAAGTATTAGCATTTGGTAAATCAATTCCGTTCTCAATAATTGTAGAGGCAATTAAGACATCTGCTTCTCCTTTTTTGAATTTTTTAATTCGTAATTCTAGTTCCTCTGGTTTTAATTGTCCGTGAGCGACAATAAAATTTATTTCAGGTATTAAAGATTTTAACTGATTAGCCATACCTTCAATTGTTTGTACCTGATTATGTAAAAAATAAACCTGTCCACCGCGTTCTTTTTCAAAAAGAATTCTTTCGCGAATTAAATTTAAATTATATTTTCGGACTTCGGTGATAACTGGTAATCGTCCTGGTGGTGGAGTTGTGATAGTAGAAATATCCTTCAATTTATTTAAACTCATATTCAAAGTTCGCGGAATTGGCGTAGCCGTCATTGTTAATAAGTCAATTCCTTTAGCTAGTTTTCGCAGTTTTTCTTTTTGTTTTACTCCAAAACGTTGTTCCTCATCAATAACGACTAATCCTAATTTTTTAAATTTAATATCATCAGACAAAATTCGGTGAGTCCCAATTAAAATATCAACTAACCCAAATTCTAAATCTTTTAAAATTTTCATTTGCTCTCTTTTGCTCTGAAACCTTGATAATAAAGCAATATTTACACCATAATTTTTCCCGCGAATTCTTTTCATAAAACTTTCGTAATGTTGTTCAGCCAAAATTGTAATAGGAGCTAGAATTACCGCCTGCATTCCACTACGAAAAGCTTTAAAAGCTGCGCGCATGGCCATTTCTGTTTTCCCAAACCCGACATCACCACAGACTAAACGGTCCATTGGACGCGGGTTTTCCATATCTAAACGAATTTCTTGCCAGGTTTGAGCTTGTCCCGGAGTTAATTCATAAGGAAAAGAAGCACAAAATTCTTTCATCATTTCATCATCTGGAGAAAAAGCATTCCCTTTAGCCAATTCCCG
This sequence comes from uncultured Candidatus Peribacteria bacterium, assembly GCA_964567875.1. Lineage (GTDB taxonomy): Bacteria > Patescibacteriota > Gracilibacteria > UBA4473 > UBA4473 > JALVIB01. The sequence goes on from CAZMOH010000002.1 coordinate 8,523, forward strand.
GGCCGCATATAATTTCAAAAGATCTTTCGCGATTTTTTCCGCTTCTTTTTTTAATTTAGATTGTGTTTTTTGCCAATCAGAAGCGCCTAATCTGGTTAACCGCGGATTTTCTTCACCAATATATTTCGTCAACTTCTCAGCCGATTCAACTGGAACAAATAATTTGTCATTTTGAGCGTAACCTAATTTTAAATACTCACGCTCACCTTGTTCTTCGCTTAAATGTCGGCGTTGAGTCCCTTCAAATAAAGCTATTCCATGATCGTTATGAACAACATAATCACCAGGTTTTAAACTCGTAATTAAGTCGGCATTCATTCCAGAAATCGCTTTTTTTTGTCGCGAAGTTCGTCGGAACTGAAAAATCTCCTTATCCGTTAAAAGCAAAATTTTCAAATCATTATTTTGGAAAGAATGAGGCATAAAATCCCGCGAATTTAGCTTAATAATCTTAACTGTTGAAGGAGCCGTTTCTTGTAAATTTTCCGTCCACATAATCTCATTTTCACGGAAAATGTTTTCAATTTGGTCAAATTTTTTAGTTAAAATTACAATTTCATAACCGCGTCGCAATCGCTCTTTGATATCAACTACAAAATCAGGAATTGTATAAAATGGTAAAACCGAAAAGAAATTCAAGTGAAAGAACCTCTCTTCCTCTTTGGGAAAGGTCGTAAACTTCAAAACAGGAAAATTTCGCGGGATTTTTATTTCTTCATCTAAATCATCTGAAATAAATAAAGTATCTAATTCTTGGGGGAATAAATCAAAAAAACTAACTGTTTCAAATCCCGCGAATTTTTCAGGATAAATATCAAATTTTTTAAAAGTTTCTAGATTTGAACTATATTGTTGTTCAATTGTCTCTATTTTTTCGATTAAATCGTCATAAAGTTCTACTCGCAAACATTCATCAGAGTTGGCTGGAAAAATAAACAAATTTTCTCCCCGTCGCACAAATTCTCCGTGTTCTAAAACATTATCCGGAGCTGGTGAATATCCAAGTTCTTCTAGTTTCTCAAAAATCTGGAAAATCTGAATTTTTTCACCAACTTTTAACTCTATTTTTTCTTTTTCTAATGACTCAAAAGACGGAAATCTTTGTTCTAAAATATGCTTAATATCTTCAAAAAGCAGAATTGTTGGATGTTCCTGAAAAAGCAATTTTCGTAATTTATATAAATCTCGCGGAATAATTTGCGGTGGAACAACAACTGTTTCTCCGTCAATCATTAATCTTGCTACAGCGTGAATTGTTTCGGCCTTTTCTTCAGTTGAAGCCCATAAGATATTGTTAAAAGGACTTTTTTGTAAAATATTTTCAATCAAAAAACTTTTGGCTGTAGAATTCGCTAGATTTACAAAAGTCACTTGTCCGTCTTTTTCCAAAACTTGAAGCGGTTCTTTTAATTCAACTTGAAATGGTAAATTATTCAGTTTCATAGATTCTAACTAAAAAATCCCGCGAAATTTTCGCGAACTTAATAAACTAAGAACTTATTTTTTTAAACATTTAAAAATAAATTTTGCACCCCAAAAGTGCTTTCATTTGCCAGTATTCTAATAGAGATTTTTTTTTAGGCAAATTTTTCGCGGGAATTATCTATACAAAATATTGACTTTTTTGCAAAAAATAGTAAAAAACAAACGAAAAGCAATTTCATGACTAATATCAATTTAAAAGAAAATACGTTATCATTACATGGAAAACCTTCCAATGTTAGGGTTATTAAAATTGCTGAAAATATTAAATTTAGGGTATGCAACACTTGCCTGCCACAAAAACATTCAAATTTTTGGGACAAGTTTCAAAAAGGAGAATGGGAACCTTGGACAATAAAAATAATTAGTAAAGAATTACCACCTAAAACTACGTTCATTGACTTAGGAGCATGGATTGGAGACACCTCTCTTTTGGCTTCATCAAATCCTAATTGTGAATTTGTTATAGCAATAGACCCAGATCCAAAAGCTATTAATTATTTTGAGGAAAATTTAAAAATAAACAATGACCTTAGTAAAAAAATTGAGTTGCTTAATATTGCCATTACAAAAAAGATAGGAAATGTTTTTATTTCACCTTGCGATAAAGACAAACCATTCGGCAACAGTTCATCAAAAATATACAACAAAAAACTCTATGATAGACCTTCACATAAAGTAAAATCAAAAAAGTTATTGGATCTTTATGATGAATACAATTTATCAAAAAAAAATGTCTTTATTAAGATTGATATAGAAGGTGGAGAAGAAGATTTAATTTATTCCATTATGGAATTACTAAATAATAAAGAAACAAAAACTCCCATAATTTTAATGGAAGTACATTTTTTTTGGTTTAAATATTTTGAAAAAGGGATTAACAATATAATTAAACTATTGAAAAAATATAAAAATATTATGATAGATGAGATGGAATTTAAAAATTTAGAAGAAATAAAAAAATATTTTATTAAAAATAAAAAAGGAACAGTACGATTATTTTTAAGAAATTAATTTTTGATTCAATTATAAAGTTGAGAAAAGATAAGCAGTAGTCCAACTTATTAATATAAAAATAAAAAAAGTATTACAATTATTCAAGAATTGGGGGAGCAAATTTTTCGCGGGAATTTATAAGAATTAATCCTCAAACCAATGAATTATTCCATTAAAAAAAGACAAAATAAATCCAACAATAAAGTATGTTCCCCAACCTATAATCGTAAATTTAGCCTCTAGTCCAATAAATTCCGCGAATTTTTCTAATAAAAGCAAAACAAAAGCGTTTATTGCGAATCCAAATAGCCCAATTGTTATAAATCTTATTGGTAAAGTTATCAAATTTAACAATGGTTTAACAATTCCATTTAGAAGCCCAAACATTAGAGCTAAAGAAGCAAATCCCAACCAAGTTGCTTCAATATGAAATTGACCATGAAAATATGGATCAACAAGTGTATTAAAGTTTTCACTCAAATACCAAAAAAGCAAGGAGTTTAAAATAACAGAAAGGATTATTTTCTTATAAAACTTCATCGTCTTCATTTTGCAGATTTTAAATTTAAAAGTCAAAATTTGCTAAAAAATCCCGCGAAATTAAAAAACTTTGACAAAAAATAAGTATTCCATACCATGTGCGGGCACTTATTTCTGTGTGTGGGTCGCAAAATTTCGCGGGATTTCCTTAAAAATTACCTAACACACGATAACCACTTTATAAAATGATTGCAGTAGTAAAAATCGGCGGACATCAAGAAATCGTCAAAGCTGGCGAAAAATTAGAAGTAGATAAACTTCATGCTAAAGTTGGCGAAAAAGTACTTTTTGAAACATTACTTATTTCTGAAGAAGACGGAACTGGGTTTAAAATTGGAAATCCGCTTTTAACAGAAAAAGTTGAAGCAAAGGTTTTAGAACATGGACGAGGTGATAAGATAAAAGTTTTTAAAATGAAACCACGAAAACGATATCGACGAACACAAGGTCATCGCCAGGATTATACTTTAATTGAAATTACTAAAATAGCTGGAGCAACTTCAGTTAAAACACCTGCTAAAAAAAACGAAAAAAAGACAACTACTAAAAAAATAGTAAAAAAAACAACCGCTAAAAAAACGACAACTAAAAAAACCGATAAGTAGTTTTTTCGCGGGATTTTAATTACAAGTAATTTTTAAAAAAAACGAGAGAAATCTCGTTTTTTTTTGGATATACTTTTAAAAAATGTTATAATTCCCGCGAAAAATTAATTTTTAAGAAAATGGCCGACGAAAACAATCAAAATCAAGGCATTCAAGCTGGTATTCAGGATAGTACTCAGGCTAGTACTCAAAAAACTGGTACTCAAACTAGTGGAACACAAGGAACAGGACAGAAATTTACTTTTGTCATCCCTCCGCATCCCAATACAACCTTTGATGAGAATTATTTTTTAACTTTATTAGAAGGTTCTATTTCTCTAACTTTAGAAGAGAAACAGCGAGTTATTGATGCTATTCCTAGACTTTCTATTGAACAAATTAACGAATTAATCAAAATTTTTGAAGAAGAAAAAGCTAAATTTGCAGAATTAGAAAAAGAATATGGAGATGATGTTAGAAAACTTCGTCAAGAACGAGAAAGAGAGCTAGAAATGGCTAAAGTTAAAGAGGAGGAAAAGTCAGAAGCAGAAGAAGAAGCTGCCCAAGCTGAAGCTTTGAAGAAACAATTAGGATTATAAACACAAATAATTACAAAAGCTCCTTGTAATTCAATAAGCCAAAGATAAAGGAGTTTTTCGTTTTTGATGAACACTTCAATTAGAAACCGTTTAGTATTATTTAAAAAAATTACGGAATATTGTTTGACTTTTTCTGTTATTTTGTTATAAATAAAAAAATGAGCGATTACCTTTCCAAAGAACCAGAAAAAAAGCGTACAAAACCTCTTTTTGAAATTACTAAAAACCGGAAACCAAGTTTAGAAAAACTTACACCTGAAAACAAATTAAAACTTCTTTTGTGGTTGGCGGAAATCCAAAACTGGCAAGAAATAGATAATAAAGATGAAATAACCATATTTGAAGTCAAAAAAAATTATAAAAAAATCCGCGAAAATAAAGAAACTTCCAATGAAGAATTGGAGCGTTTAAGAGCTGGAATAACTAAATTCAAAGGGAGTCCTGAATTTTGGAAACATGATTATAAAAATCCAGAAACATACCAAAATGATGAATTAGTTTTATTAAAACTTTTATACCGAATTGGCTTTAAAAATGAAGTTGAAAATATCGTTGACAAAGTAATTCAAGAAGGAATTAAGCCAATAATCATCAAGACTTTGCGAGAAAATAAAAAGATTGATAATAGAGCGAGTAGTGCTTTGTATGAGTCAATTTGGTATATGGAGCAAATGAATTTTTCTGCAGAAAATCAAAATGTAATTTTTGAAACAATTCAAGAAATTGAACTTCTTTATCGTAATAAGGAACGAAAATCTGAAAAAAATCCTCATCAACAAGACCTGAAAGAATTAAGTTTTAATCATTTAGTTCGTGTTCAACGTATAACTTGGGCTCTCTTAGAATCATCTCAATTTAATAATTTCGCGGAATTTCCAGAAAAAGACAGGCGAGAAGCTGAAAAAATCCTCAACAATCCTGAAGAAATACTTAAACTTTCTCTAATTGCCTTGGGGCATGACCTACTGGAAGACGGAAAATTTGAAAATCCCGCGAAATTAACTGAATTTCTCAAAAAAATTGTTAAAAAACATCTTCCAGAAGAAAGGGTTGATACTCTTATCGACGAAGTTGTTGATTCAATCAATCGTTTAAATACTCATAATTTTATAAATCAGGACGGAACTCGTAATTATGATGTATATATAAATGGAGGAAGTTTTATAAACCAAAACGGAGAAGAACAAACTGTTCGTCCTCTAACTTTTATGGAACGACTAGTAAAATTTTCAGATATTTCTCACAATTACCAAACAAAAATAAAAACTACTTCTGAAAACGAATTTAAAAATAAAGAACTTCAAAATAAAATTCCTACTTATATGAAATTCATAGGAAAACACTTATATCTCGCGAAAAATCTCCCTTGGCGAATTACTAATAATATGATGAAATTCAATTTATCTACTCTTATTCAATACGAAGAATGGCAAAAACTTCTAAAAATTCATCAACAAAAAAATATCCCTGAAAATCTAGATAACTGGAATTTAAAGTAATTTTTTTAATTTTTTCGCGGAATTTTGCATTTTTTCAATTTCGTCAGTGGTTAAATCAAGTTCTACGACTTCCTCAATTCCGTTTTCACCTAATTTCGCGGGATTTCCTAAACAAATCCCTGATACTCCATATTGTCCGTCTAAATAAACAGAAAGAGGTAAGACCTTTTCTGAATTATATAAAACGCACGAAATTATTTCGGCAACGGCTGAACCAATTCCAAAGTAAGTTGCCCCTTTCCCTTCAATAATTCGGTAAGCTTCCTCTCGAACAAGTTTAGCCATTTTTTCTCGAGAATCCCGCGAAATTTTATCCGCACAGCCAACCGTTGACCACGCTACAAACTCTGAATCTCCATGTTCACCCAAAACATATCCGTGGACATTGGCGATATTTTTATCAAACTTTCGGGCTAATCTCCACCGCAAACGAGCTGTATCCAAAAGTGTTCCCGATCCAAAAACTTGTTTTCGTGGAAGTTGAAAAATATCAGCGGCCATGGTTGTCAAAATATCAACTGGATTAGTTACCAAAACAACAATGGCTGTTTTTTTTAGAGTTCCTAAAGATTTTTTAATTGATTTCAAAATTGCCACATTTTTGTTTAGTAGATCTAAACGAGTTTCTCCTGGTTTTTGGGCTGCTCCCGCCGTGATAATAAAAATGTCAGCTTGTTGAACTTTTTCGTCTGTATAATCTGCGGAATAAACCCGCGAATTATGTGAAAAAAGCAGACTATCACACAAATCCAAGACTTGAGCTTTTTCAAATTTTTCATTTTGATCAACTAATAAAAACTCGGCTGGTAAGTTTTTGTTTATGGAAGCGGAAGCAATATGAGCCCCCACATTTCCGGCACCGATAATCGCAACTTTTTTCATTTTTTATGTTTATTTCAGTGTATTATACCAGAAAATAAGTTTATAAACAAAAATTTCGCGGGATTTTCAGTAGATTTTTATTTTTTATAAAATTTTTGTCATTTCCCGCTAAAAAAACTAAAATTCTCACAACTAAAAACAAAAAATGGATTACGAAGCACAAGCAATTAAAATCCGCGAAAAATCTGGTGGACAAATCTTTACTGGCTTAAAAGCTGAACTTAAAACAAAAGAAGATTTATCAACTTATTATTCTCCGGGAATCGCTGGACCGTGTCGTGAAATTGCAAAAAATAAAAATCTCGCGAAAAAACTAACGATTAAAAAAAATTCTGTAGCGATAATCTCTGATGGTTCTGCTGTTTTAGGTTTGGGAAACATTGGACCAGAAGCTGGTTTGCCCGTGATGGAAGGGAAAGCGATGTTATTTAAAAATTTCGCGGGAATTGATGCTTTTCCGATAGTCCTAGATACACAAAATGTAGATGAAATTGTGGAAACGGTTAAAAATATCGCCCCAACTTTTGGCGGAATAAATTTGGAAGACATTTCTGCGCCACGCTGTTTTGAAATTGAGCAAAAACTCGCGAAAATTTTAGATATTCCTGTTTTTCACGACGACCAGCACGGCACGGCGATGGTTTGTTTGGCAGCGTTGAAAAATTCGCTAAAAATTGTCGGCAAGAAAAAAGAGAAAATTAAAATCGTCATTTCCGGAGCAGGAGCAGCGGGAATTGCTATCGCGGAAATTTTGGAGAACTGGGGGGTAACAAGTATTCAAATGATGGATTCCAAAGGAGCCATTTGTTGTGCCAGAAATGATTTAAATTCCGCGAAATTAAACCATTGTAGTCTTAATTGCGGAGATTTATCGGAAACAATTAAAAATGCCGATGTGTTTATTGGAGTTTCTAAACCAGAAATTCTTACTCCTGAAATGGTTAAAAAGATGAATCCTGATTCAGTTATCTTTGCGTTAGCCAATCCCACACCAGAAATCATGCCAAATCTCGCGAAATCTGCTGGCGCGCGAATCGTGGCTACTGGTCGGTCTGATTTTCCAAATCAAATTAACAATGTCCTAATTTTTCCTGGATTTTTTCGCGGATTATTAGATGCTGGGGTTTCTAAAATTACGATGAAAATGAAAATCGTCGCCGCCGAAGCGTTGGCGGATTTAGTGGAAAATCCCACGGAAGACGAAATAATCCCTTCGCCGTTAGATGAAAAAGTTGTGCCAGCTGTCGCCGAGGCGGTGAAGACTTTTGGTTCCATTTCCTAGCAGGAAATGGTGAAGTGTTTTAAAATTTCGCGGGAAATTGGAAATAAACACCCCTTTAGTTCCCCTCTTTCAAAAAGAGGGGAGAATTCGGAATAATTAATAATTTCGCGGGATTTTCTAATCAAAAAACCAAGTCTGAACTTGAAGCTTTTCTCCTATTTCCCGTGAAATTAAACCTTCCCCCGCGAAATTTCTAAAATCAAATTCCAAATCCGTTCAATATCACCATCTTTTAACTTGCTATCATTCAGATTTTTTAAATTATCCAAAAGCTCTTGCTCTCGTTCCGGAATATATTTTGGTAAATCTAGTTTTTGTTTGATTTGCGCGATTTTTCGCGAGATTTTTAATCGTTCTCCTAATAATTTCAAAAGTTCTAAATCAATGCTGTCTATTTTTTCGCGGGATTCTACTAATTGTTCGGACAGGTCGCGAGTCCCTGCCACTTTATCAGAAAAAGAAAAATTTCGCGGAGAAATTCCTACTACAAACTCCCCTTTTGTGTTTTCTTTGGTGAAATAGTCAATGGCTTCGGCTAAATTCCCGCGAAAAAAATCCTCATGCATCTTAGTTAGTTCCCTCCCCACAACTATTATCCGATTTGGTTCCAAAAGTTCGCGTAATTCTGACAAAAGTTTCGGAAACCGATGTACCGATTCATAGAAAACCGAAGTTCGGTCTGATTTTTTACATTCTTGTAAAATTGTTTGCCGTCCTTTTTTATGCGGTAAAAATCCATGAAAAAGAAATGAATCAGTTGGTAAACCGGCCACACAAAGAAAGGTTGTTAAAGCTGATGTCCCCGGAATTGGCACAACTTTAATCCCCTGCTGGATTGCTTCACGAACTAAACGATAACCCGGATCAGAAATCCCCGGCGTTCCCGCATCAGAAACATAAGCAATAGTGTCATTGTCCCCCATTTTGGTTAAAATTTCGCGAGATTTTTCATCAGCACTCTGCGCGTGAAAAGAGACTAATTTCGCGGAAATTTCATATTTCTTCAAAAGAATTTTTGTATGACGAGTGTCTTCAGCGACAATAAAATCAACTGATTTTAAAGTTTCCAAAGCGCGTAAAGAAATATCCGCGAGATTTCCAATCGGAGTAGCGACAATGTATAACGTCTTCATTTCCTGTGAATTTTAGATTATTTTACAGCAGAAAATCAAGTCTGGACTCGAAATTTTTTCTAAAAATTCTCGCGGGGTTTTCAAAAACAATAAATTTGACTTTAAACTCCAAATACTTATATTCCCCGTGCTTTGCTCACAGTTTTTGAAAAATGTGGGCCGGAAATATTTCTTAACCCGTCCATAAAGCATGAAAAAATACGAAATTATGGCTATCATTGTCAATTCTGTTGACGAAAAAGAAGCCAAAAAAATCGCTGACGAGTCGTTGAAAAAACGAATTACCAATTTTGGTGGTAAAACTACTTTTGAAGATTTTTGGGGAGCCAAAGGGTTCGCCTATAAAATTGAAGGAGAAAAGTGGGGGTATTACGCTGTTTATCAGTTTGATATTGATGGAGCCAAAATTAAAGAATTAGAAAGAGAATTAAATATTGATAATAAAATCGTAAGATTTTTAATTACAAAGGTTGAAAAAGATGCTCCTAAACCAATTAAATATGTTGATATGAAAAAAAATTCAGTAAAAGAAGAAAAACCAGAAGAAGTTAAAGTTAAAAATACTGAAAGTGTCGAAAACAAAGAGACAAAAAAACCCGCGAAATCAGTAGAAGAAAAAGAAACCAAAAAAGAACCAAAAGTTAATAAAGACGAAGTTGATAAGAAACTTGATGCCATTCTTGATGATGCCTCTATTGGCTTATAATTACTAATAAAACTTTTAAAAATGACTACTGTTAGACCAAAAAAATTCATCTGCACTATGTGTAAAAATGGAGTTAAACACATTGACTACAAAGATGCTGCGACTCTTTCTCAATTTATTACTTTTTATCGCTCAATCCAAAGCCGATTCCACACTGGTATTTGCCTAAAACACCAAAAAAAATTGGCTAATGCGATAAAAAAAGCTCGAATTATGGGGTTATTACCTTTTGTTCGTTACGAAAAATAAAAAATTTCGCGAGATTTTACACAAAAATGAAACTCATCTATAATTAAGGTGAGTTTTATTTGAAATTTCGCGGGATTTCAGGTATAATCAACAGAATAAAAAATAAAAATAAAAATGGAATTACCAAAAAAGAAGCCAATTTTTAGTCCAAATGCGTCAAATAAAGCGGCATCGCCTATTGCTAAAAAGGCAACTCCCGTTAGCCCCAAAACACCAGATGTTTTAGTTAATAAAAATGTTAAAGGGATTCTGCCAACAACTGTTATGTCAAAGGAGGATCGCAACATCTTATCTGAAGAAAAGGAAAAAAAGGCTAAATTAGCTTGTTTGCTAAAAAATATTTCTATAACAATTGGAATTATCTCCATTTTGGTGTTTTTGTTTATGAAAGCTAACACCTCACCAACTAATGCTATTTTATCAAAGATAGGAATTGATAATAATATGGGTATAAATGAAGCAAATTTAAATAGTAAAAATTCCGAATTGGAAATGGAAGGTTATTCTTTAGATAATAAAATAAAAGAATTTAAAAATAAAATTGAAAAAAAATATTATACTTTGTTTTCAAAAGACATAAAAAAAATTCGCGAAAGCCAATTAACCTGGTTTGATGAAAAAAATGAAAAAGGAGAAATTAAATTAGGTTTAATTGATGGTGTTGGTCATGTTGCTAGATATTTTAGTGATATAAATTATCAAGACTCTAATAACATTTTAAGTGGTAAACATGAAAAAGTTGTCTTAGATAATGTTTCAGCTAATAGGGAAAATATTTCTTTTTCTGTAGAAAATACTCAGATTTTAGGAAAAATTATTTTTATGAATATTGAATTTATAAATACTTTAAACTCCTTGCCTATTTATAAAAATGGGAAATCTTTCTCTAATTTTTCGCGGGAAAAAAATGAAGATGGTGATTATACTTCACAATTTTCTTTAAGTTTAGATGTACAAAAAAATAACGAAGAAGACCCAGACGATAATAACATTCGCTTTAATAACTTTAAAAAATGGTTTAACGACAGAAATACTTCTAAATTAGCTAATTATAAACTAGATATTAACCCTGATAAAAATGTCATTCCTCGATAAAAAAAAATACGCTAAATGTGGTAACATTTATAGCTGGATTGCTGTTTTGGTAATAGGGCTTTTATTTACAGCTTTAGCGACTATTCCTAGTGTAATGAAGTTTATAGAGATTCAAAAAAATATAAAAGTACTAACTGAAAATAATAATTCACTAAAAAATAATTTAGAAACAAAAAAAACACAATTAGAAAACATAAAAAAAGAATTCAATAAGGTTGCAAAAGATTTCCTAAAAGAAGAGAAATTATTATTTCCTGAAAGTATTAATACTGATAAAATTGCCAAAGTACTTGAACTCTATTCTTTACAATACTCTTTAATCAATAATAATTCTTATTTTGAAATATCTTCCATCTCATTTTCTAAACAAAGCACTGATAATTTCACAAAAACTAGCGTAAGTTTAAGTATAAAATCAACAAAAGAATCCTTAAAAGATTTTATTTATTACATTCAAAAAAATAAATTACCACAAAGACTTGTTTTGGCTCAAAAATCTAATCCTTTTATTGCTAAAGATAAATCTACTTCTCTATTTTTGAAACAAAATTCATTACCTATTGCTAATATTGAATCAATTGTTTCGAATAAAAACAAAGACAAAGATGTTGTTATTCCTGGATTATTAGATACTGAAATGCAAATAAACTTTTTTTCTCAAAAAACAAAAGAAGATGAAAAACAATAAAATAAAACAACTTCAAGATTTTATTGTCGAAGGTAATATCCCTAAAATAATAAATACTATAATGGAGATATCCCTTTTACAAGGAGCTTCTGATATTCATATAGAACCAGGACAAACTTTAGTAAGAGTACGTATTCGTGTTGATGGTATTTTACAAGTAATGATAGAATACCCCTTAAATCTACATCCAGGAGTTGTTTCTAAATTAAAAATAATGTCTAATCTAAAAATAGATGAGACAAGAATACCACAAGACGGAAGAATTAATACTTTTGTGGGACAAACTGAAGTGGATTTACGTACCTCTACTTTACCAACCCCCAATGGAGAAAAAGTTGTAATGCGTATTTTAGATAAATCTAAAAAAATTCCAAAACTTTCTGACTTAGGAATAGTCGGTCATAACCATGATTTATTTCTAAAGGCTATTTCTGAACCAAATGGAATTATTCTTACATCTGGTCCTACTGGTTCTGGTAAAACAACAACTATGTACTCTGCAATGAGTGTTCTAAATTCACCAGAAAAAAATATTATGACTTTTGAAGATCCGATTGAAAACCAAATGGATGGTTTAAATCAATCTCAAATTAGACCTAGTATTGGTTATACCTTTGCGAATGGACTTAGAACTGCTCTACGACAAGACCCAGACATTATAATGGTTGGAGAAATTCGTGATAAAGAGACTATTGATATTGCTATTGAAGCTTCTCTTACTGGACATTTAGTTTTATCAACAATTCACACTAATTCCGCTATTGAAACTATTACGCGAATTTTAAATATGAAAGTCCCCGACTTTTTAATTACTTCTTCTATTAATTTAATTATTGCTCAAAGACTTTCTCGTCGACTTTGTGAACATTGCAAAGTTCCTCATCCTCCAAGTTCTGATGCGGAAAAGAAAATTCGAGCTGCTTTTGCTGTTTTTAATCCTCCTGATGATTTTGATATGAGTATTTTAAATAATCCTGTAATGTATCAACCTAGTGAAAATGGTTGTGAAAAATGTGATGGTAAAGGATACAAAGGACGAGTTGGTATTTATGAAGTTCTAGATATGACGAAATCTTTGAAAGAAGAAATATTAAAAGGAACTGCTGCTTTTCAGTTAGAAGAGTTAGCAAAAAAAGAAGGAATGATTTCTCTTGAACAAGATGGTTTAATAAAAGCGTTACAAGGGATTACTTCTATGGAAGAAGTTTATAAATTAGTTAAAAAATAACAAAAATGAATAACAATATATCTTCTAAACCACCAATAAATAAAGACGATATTGTCTTAGATATCCGCGAAAATAGCCGAAGAATACAGTCGGAGAAGGAGAAAATCACTCTAAAAAATCTATTTGATAATTTAAACACCTGGGTTATAAAAAATTCCCCAATTCCTCTAAAAGATAAACTACTGTTTTTTGAATTATTTGCTGCAGTCGTTAACGCTGGAATTCCAATTTCAGAGGCTTTAGAGTTATTGCAAGACCAAATAGTTAATGAACACTTAAAGCTTGTAGTAAAAGATATTCACGACAGAATTCGTTCTGGAGAAAGTTTAGCGGAAGCTATGATGGCACAGGGAGAATCTGTTTTTGATGATGCTACTTGTTCAATTATTCATGCTGGTGAAAAATCTGGAAAATTAACCGAAGTGTTAAAAGAACTAGTTAGCCAATACGAAAGAATAAGTATGATTCGAAAAAAAGTCAAAAGTGTGATGATGTACCCAATTATTATTATTGTAGTAATGGTATTATTATCAGTTGTTGTTTTAATCTTTGTTGTTCCTAAATTGTTAGAATTATTTCAAGATGCTAGCAATCTACCACTTCCAACTAGAATGCTAATTGCTGGAAACAAAGCATTATCTCAACACTGGCTTGCGATTTTATTGAGTATTTCCAGTTTTTTGGGAATTTTTTTCTTTTGGAAAAAATCAAAATCAGGAAGTTATATTTGGAGTAATCTAATGTTATCTTTTCCTGTAATTAGTAAATTTGTTCAAAGAATTGTTTTAAGTCGTTTTTCGCGGATTTTTGCTTTCTTAATTAGTTCTGGTGTACCAATTATTGAAGGATTAAAAATATCCGCTCACGCCACTGGTAATCCTGTTTATCAGAAAAAACTTTTGTTGACCGCCAAAGATTTAGCCAAAGGAATTGAAATTTCTGAAAACTTTTCTGATGATGAAAGACTTTTCCCAAAAATGCTCGTCAGCATGATTAGTATTGGAGAAAAGACTGCTTCAATCGGACCAGTCCTAAGTAAAATTGCGGATTATTATGACGAAGAATTAAACCGGAAAATAAATACCATTTCTAAGTTAATGGAACCAGTTATCTTAATGATTATGGCTGGTGGAGCAATTTTCCTAATTCTAGCAATTTATCTACCGATTTTACAGATGAACGATAAAGTCATCGGTTAAAAATCCCGCGAAATTTTGGAAAAAAACAACAGATTGCTAAACTTCTGATGTTTTTAAAGTAATCTTATGAAAAAAATCATCGTTGTTGGTAGTGGTGGACGCGAAAATGCTATTTGTTACGCTTTAAAAAAATCACCACAAAATCCACAAATTTATAATTTCGCGACTTTTATAAATCCTGGGATTAAAAAACTTGGTGCTGAAATTCTCCCAACTGATAATTTAAATAATTTTGCTGATTTAGAAAATTTCGCGGAAAAAATTAAACCTGATTTTGTAATTGTTGGACCCGAAGGACCAATTGAAGCAGGAATTACCGATTTTCTGAAAAAACTAGGAATTCCCTGCTTTGCTCCTAGTAAAAAAAATGTCCAACTGGAAAGTTCCAAGAGTTTTACGAGAAATTTATTGAAAAAATACCAAATAGATGCTTCCCCTGAGTTTTTTGTTTCGGAAAAAATTGAAGACCAAAAATCCCGCGAAAAATTTTATCAAAAATTTGCTGGACAAATTGTTGTCAAAGCGGATGGACTTTTAGGAGGAAAAGGAGTCTTAGTGGCGGGAGACCATTTTGCTGATTTTGAAACTGCGGAAAATTTCGCGAGAAAATCTATTGAAAAATTTGGACGAGTTGTCTTGGAGGAAAAGCTAATTGGTCCTGAATTTTCGGTTATTTCCATTGTTGATGGTGAAACAGTCCTTGATACACAAGCCATTCAAGACAACAAACGAGTTGGCGAAGATGACACTGGCCCCCAAACTGGCGGAATGGGGACAATTTCTGATGAAAATTTATCTTTACCTTTTATTGAGCAAGAAGATTTGCAAAAATCCCGCGAAATTACGGTCAAAACAATGAAAGCGATTGAGCAAGAAACTGGCGAAAAATATGTTGGAGTTATGTATGGCGGATTTATTAAGACTAAAAATGGAGTAAAACTTATTGAATACAATGCACGGTTTGGTGATCCGGAGGCCTTAAATATTTTACCGATGTTGAAAACTGATTTTGTGGAAGTTTGCGAAAAAGCTTTACAAGGGAAACTCCTCGAAATTTCGCATTTAGAGTTTGAAAAAAAGGCAACTGTTTTGAAATATCTTTGTGCCAAAGGCTATCCGACTAATCCGCAAAAAGGAGCTGTTTTGGAGTTGCCAAAAAATTGGGATGAAGAACAAGCCAAAGTTTTTTTCGCGGGAATTTCTGAAAAAGGTGGGCAATATATTTTGAGTGGAGGACGATCGATTGCGGTTTTGGGAATTGGAGAAAGTATTGAAGAAGCTAACCAAAACTGTGAAGAAAAAATCCGCGAATTTTCGTTAGAATATTTGTTTTATCGTTCAGATATTGGCACAAAAGCTTTGATTGAAAAAAGAATGAATATTTTGAAATAAAATTTCGCGGGATTTTTAAATTAACTTCCTTTTGACTTAAGGAGGTAAGCGGATATTTTTTGCTCCGTATCTCCGCAAAAAATGAATTAT
>CAZMOH010000003.1:0-24042 GCA_964567875.1 uncultured Candidatus Peribacteria bacterium
TGAATTGTCCTAAAGATTTATTATCAGCGGCCATTTCGCGTTCTCCTTGTAAAATATGAATCTGAACACTTGGTTGGTTGTCAGCATAAGTTGAGAAAACTTGGGTTTTGCTAGTTGGGATTGTAGTATTTCTTTCAATCATTGGAGTACGGATCCCTCCAGCTGTTTCAATTCCTAAGGTTAGAGGAGTTACATCAAGTAGCAAGACATCTTGAACATCTCCTTGCAAAACTCCACCTTGAATAGCTGCTCCGAGAGCGACAACTTCGTCAGGGTTTTGGGAAGTGTTTACTTTTTTCCCAAAAAATTCTTCAACCATTTTTTGAACTAACGGCATTCTGGTCATACCACCGACCATGATAACCTCATCAATATCTGATTTTTTTAAGCCGGCATCTTTAAGTACTTTTTCACAAGGTTTTAGTGATTTTTTTACTAAATCTTTAGCTAAGGTTTCAAATTTTGCCCGCGAAATTTTTTCATTTAAATGAATTGGGGCGCCATCTTTAACCGTTAAATACATCAAATTTACATCATATTCTTGAGTTGAAGAAAGTTCTTTTTTAGCTTTTTCCGCTTCTTCCTTAATTCGTTGCATGGCCATTGGGTCCTTGCGGACATCAACTCCATTTTCTTTATTGAATTTTTCAACTAGGTAATCAATAATCACATTATCAAAATCATCTCCTCCGAGATGAGTATCTCCATTTGTCGCAAGAACTTCAAAAGTTCCATCATGAATTTCTAGAGCCGAAACATCAAAAGTTCCACCACCAAGATCATAAACAATAACTTTTTCTTCTTTGCCTTTTTTATCAATTCCATAAGCCAGAGCAGCGGCTGTTGGTTCATTAATAATTCGTTCAACATCTAATCCCGCGATTTTTCCAGCGTCACGAGTGGCTTTTCGTTGGTCATCATTGAAGTAAGCAGGTACGGTAATTACAGCTTTGGTTACTTTTCCACCAAGATAAGCCTCGGCATCAGCTTTTAATTTCCCCAAAACTTTCGCGGAAATTTCAGCTGGTTTGACCGGTTTTCCATCAAAAATTATCAAAACTTCGTCATTTTTTCCCTTCTTAAATTCAAAGGGAACATTGTCCATTTCTTTTTTTACCTCATCCCATTTTCGTCCAATAAACCTTTTTGCAGAAAAAATCGTATTTTTAGGGTTAGTGAGGGCTTGTCTTTTGGCGGGAGTTCCTACGAGAATTTCTTCACCTTTTTTAGCAACAATTGAAGGAGTTGTTCGTCCGCCTTCCGCATTGGGAATAACGACTGCTTTTCCTCCTTCCATCACGGCAACACACGAGTTAGTTGTCCCGAGATCGATTCCTATTATTTTTGTCATTTTTTTTATAGTTAATAAATACAGAGTTAAACTAAATCTCAAATTTAGCAGTCGGATTATACAACTGCCAAATTTTAATGTCAAAAGTTTTTAGCAAACTTTTAACTAGAGTGCTAAAATCCCGCGAAATTTTTCAAATTAATTCTTTTTACTATAATATAGACAAACAAAAATGAAAAATTTTCAAAAATTATTTTCGCGGAGTTTAAGTGAAGGGTTGACTCAACTCTGGCGAAATAAATTTCTGTCAATGATGACAATAGGATTGGGAGCTTTGATTTTAATTTTATTAAATTTAGTTTTTTCAGTGCGATATTTCGCGGAAAAATCTCTACAAGATATTGAATCACGAGCAGATTTTTCCATAGCTCTTCGCGAGAATTTTGACGGATTTGAATTAGAAGCTTTGCAAAATGAATTAAAAAAATTCAAAGTAGAAACCAAAGTTTTGTCCGCTCACCAATTTAATGAATTTTCTTTACCAGATCGTCTTTACTTAAAGTTTCGCGATATTTCTCAAGTTGAAGACATTTTAAAAACAGTTAAAAATCCGCGTTATAGTGAAATTATTGCTAATTGGGACACAGACAGTGAAAGAGATTTTGTGAACCTAATTTCTAAACTTTTGTCTTTGCGAAAAAATGTGGAAAAAGCGGCTCAAATTTTAGTAATTCTTTTCACTATGGGGGGGATTATTTTGGTTATAAATACTTTTCGTTTAGTTATTTTTTCGCGGAAAAATGAAATTTTCATCGCTCGTTTAGTAGGGGCTGATCCCGAATTTATAATGGGGCCGTTTATTTTTGAAGGGGCCTTTTTAGGATTTTTGGCGAGTTTTTTGTCAATAATTATTTTTATCTTTCTTTTACGGGAAATTAAAATTTTTCCCGGGGCTCAAATTTTTATTTATCTTTGGAATAATATTTTTACATGGGAAATTTTAGCTTCTATAATTGTTGGAATGTTAGGAGCTTGGTTGTCTGTTCGAAAATATTTATTTGGGAAATTGCAGTAAAAATTCCGCGAAATTTTGAGAAATAAGTAAAATATTGGTAATGGGCGAAAAAAAAACACTGGGAATTCTTTTGAAAAAAACTTTTTTACCAAATGATGATGCAGTTTTGGAATTTTTGAAGATGGAAATGGGAAAAATAACTATTTTTGCAAAAAATTTTATAAAATCAAAAAAAAGAAACGAAATTGATTTTTTCCGTGTTATTGAATTAGTAATTTTTCAAGGACGAAATTCTAAAACTTTGAAAAAAGCCACTACTTTTTCAGTTTTTCATAATTTTTCGCGGGATTTTTCTTCAAGTCGGATTGGATTTGCTTGGTTAGATTTATTGCGAAACATTATTCCTGAGGAGGAAGTTAATCATAATCTTTTTAAAAAAATTATTGATTTGTTTGCTAACTATTCAGGACAAAAAAAAGAACAATGGGATGCTTATTTTCAAGTACAAATGCTTAATTTCGCTGGATTTTGGCCAAAATTTGATAGTATTCGGGATAATCTTTACTTTAACCCGCTAACTAAAAAAAATTCCCGCGAAATTTCTGCTGAAAGCATCTTTATTCCTAATTTAGATCGGCAAATTTTAGAGTTTTTACGACGAGCAGATTTAGATGAATTTTCTACGAAGATTAATAATTTACCAGAAAATTTTAGTAAAGTTTTGGAAGTTATTACAAGCGTAAGAGACTATAAATAAAAAATATATTTCATCTTCTCGCAATAGAAAATTTTTGACCTTTATCCTTTAAAAAAGAAAAATGAGTATACAAAAATTATTCATGATGAAAAAAATTGTTCTCGTTCTCGGTTTAATGATTTCCTCAATTTTCGCGGGAAATTATACTTATGCTCAATCAGCAAATTTTAATGTTAAATGGAATGCAGCTAATATTTCAAAAGACAATGTGGATGCTGTGACTAATGGGGTTCGCCCAGGAGATGTAGTGCGTTATGAATTGACTTTAACTGGTGGAGATGGACCAGGGACTTATAATCCGCGAGTTGATGTTTCTGATATTTTAAATAAAGCAGAAATGGTTAATTTAGGGGGAGGAGCTTTAGAGGGAAGCGATTTGGTTTTTCCACAAAAGTTATGTGCGGGATGTAATGAACAAGTTTTTTCCTTTTTTGTTCGCGCTAAAGATGTGTGTAATTCAGCAACAACAATGTCAGCTTCCATAAATAACGTAAAAGTTGTTGTTCCTTTTGATTGTAATCTAACACAAAGTGGACCGAGTTTACTTTTGTTTTTGGCAGTTGGTTTGATTTTAGGAATTATGGTTTACTTCATTCTTTCCTTGAGGAGAACTGAAATTAATTAAGTAAAACAAAAACAAACAGAAAATATATAGAAAAAACCGCCAAAGCGGTTTTTTCTTATTTTGGTAAAGGTTATTTCTATGAAATTCCTAGATTAGTCTATCCTTATATTATAAAAAATTTATCCGCGATAATTTGGAGCTTCTTTCAAAATATAAACATCATGCGGATGAGATTCTTTAAGTGAAGCGGAAGTTATTTGGACAAACTGGACGCGTTCACGTAATTTCGCGAGATTTTTAGCACCATTATAACCTAGAGCACTGCGAATTCCCCCAATTAGTTGAAAAATTTCAGTTTTAGCTGTTCCTTTAAACAAAATCTTTCCTTCAATCCCTTCTGGAACAAGTTTGTCATCGGCTACATTTGATTGAGCATATCGTTCTTTTCCACCTTTTTTCATGGCAGCAATTGATCCCATTCCGCGATAATATTTATAAGTTTTCCCTCCAGAATAAATCATTTCTCCTGGTGCTTCTTCGGTTCCAGCTAATAGAGAGCCAATCATCACACAATCTGCCCCGGCGGCTAAAGCTTTTGCTGCATCTCCGGAATATCTAATTCCGCCATCCGCAATTAAGGGAATTTTTGCGGGATTAGCAATTTTAGCGCACTCCATAATTGCTGAAAATTGAGGAACTCCGATTCCCGTTACCACTCGTGTTGTACAAATTGATCCAGGCCCAATCCCAACTTTTATTCCGTCCGCTCCAGCCTCAATTAACGCTTTGGCGGCTTCTGCACTAGCGATATTTCCCGCGACAACGTCAACTTTAGGATAATTTTTTTTCACATATTTTACACAATCAATAACTCCCTTAGAGTGTCCATGAGCTGTGTCAACAACAATAACATCAACTCCCTCCTTTGTTAGTTTTTCAACACGTTCTTCCATGTTTTTAGCGGGTCCGACAGCGGCTGCTACTCGTAACCGTTTTCGTTTATCTTTAGTTGCTAGTGGAAATTCTTCGTTTCTTTCAATATCTTTTCTAGTGAGGAGAGCGCGCAAGGTTCCGTCATTATTTAAAATTAAAAGTTTGGAATGTTTAGATTCTTCTAAAATATCATTGGCTTCAGATAAGGTTATTTCGCCTTTAGTAACAAGTAGATCCTCAACTTTTGTCATTCTTTCCTCACAAGTCATATCACGATGTTTTTCTAAATAATCATAACGAGAAACCATGCCGACAACCTTAGTATTAAGTGTACCGTCTTCGGTAATAGGTATTGATTTGTAGTGTTTTTCTTGGCGAATTGCAATAACATCGGCGATTTTGTGTTTAGGTGATAAAACAACTGGTTCTAAAATAAATCCATTTTCAAATCTCTTAACTAAACGCACCATATGAGCTTGCTCGTCAGGAGTACAATTTTTATGAATAACACCAATTCCTCCTTGGAGAGCCATGGTGATAGCCATTTCTTCTTCAGTTACAGTATCCATAGCTGCTGACACAAGAGGTGTTTTTAGAACAATATTTCGCGAAAACTTAGTTGTTAAATCAACTTCTTTGGGTAAAACTTCGGAGTACTGAGGAACCATTAGAATATCGTCAAAGGTTAAAGCCGTTGGAATTGTTTTAGTCATTTTATTAAAATAATTAATGGAAAATCCCGCGAAATTTTAAAGACTATCACTGGATTTTGGTGTAATTTAGCAGGTGTTTTTTAAAAAAGCAAAAATTTGTTTTATTTTTTTTGAAATGTAAAATTCTGTCGTGAAATTTCGCGGGATTTTGGAATGAAGTTAAAACCTTTGCAAAACAAGAAAAAAAAGTCAGTGATAAAATTATTAAGGTTAATTTTGCCAGCTATTAGTGTAGCGGTGTTATGGAGAATATTTAAAAAAGAGGAAGAATCTGGAATTACTTTTATAGAAGGACTGCAGCATGGAGAACTGTTTTGGCAGTCATTTTTCACAAGATTTCAAAAACCATCAGAAAAAACTAATTTTTATGAAATTTGGTACAAAGATAAATTTTGTGGAGTAATAGGATATTCTACAATTTATTTTTTGTTCCAAAAGGTATTATTTTTAAAATTTCTTGCTATAAAAAAATCTGTTCAAGGACAAGGAATTGGGACAATTGTTGTTAATTCTCTAGAAGATTCTGCTAAGAAGAATAACTATAAATATATAATGCTTTTATCTAGTCCTTTCAAGAAAATTCAGGGATTTTATTTTAAAATGGGTTATAAGCGAATATTTTGGGGATTGTTTTGGAAAAAGTTATAAAATTTCGCGGGATTTTTCTTTTATCAAAAAAAGATTTGACATAGGTTTTAGTTTTTCTAAAATCCGCGGGCTCTTTTTGTATAAATCGCATGGCAACTAAAAAAACGGCTTCAAAAACAACTAAAAAAGAAACTGTTAAAAAAACAGCACCTAAAAGAACTACTGCTAAAAAAGAAAAAAAGGTAGTTGCTGGGCCACAGCTTGTCAGGATAATTGTTAAATCTTTTGATTATACAGTTATTGATGAGGCAGCGCGATCTATTTTTGAAACTGCGGAACGCAACGGCTCGCTAGTGTCGGGTCCGGTTCCCCTTCCGACCAGAATCAAAAAATATACAGTTAATCGATCAACTTTTGTGAATAAAGATGCTCGTGATCAATACGAAATTAGAACTCATAAAAGACTGATTGATATTAAAGAACCAACTGCGAAAACTATGGATAGTTTGCAGAATTTATCACTACCCAATGGAGTGAGTGTTGAAATTAAAATGCTATAATTTGTTTTAAAATGAAAGGAATCCTGGCTAAAAAAATCGGAATGACTCGGATAATTGACCAAGAAACAGGAAAAGTTGTGCCTGTAACGCTTTTGATGGCGGAAGGTTCTGATGTTATGCAGGTGAAAACGGTTGAAAAAGATGGCTATAAGGCGGCTGTTTTAGGAAGTTTTCCGCGGAAAAATCTTGGGAAGAATGTAAACAAAAAGTATAAATTTATTAAGGAGGTGTATTTAGATAGTGACGATGAAGTTAAAAAAGGAGATTCTTTTACTTTAAAAAACTTGGATGGAGTTAAGAGAGTAAAAATAACTGGTACTTCAAAAGGTCGCGGGTTCTCTGGGGTTATTAAACGTTGGAATTTTCAGAGAGGAAGAGAAACTCATGGTTCACATCATCATCGAGAACCTGGTTCTTCTGGTATGTGTGCTAAGCCAGGAAGGATTTTGAAAGGGAAAAAGTTTCCAGGACAATATGGAAATGTTCAAAAAACAAAAGTAACAGAAATTGTTGATATTGATATAGAAAAAAATATTTTTGCAGTTAAAGGTCCTGTTCCTGGAGCAAAAAATAGTTACTTACTTATTCGTGAATACTAAAATGAAAATAGCTTTATATGATGCTACCGGAAAAAAGTCAGGAGATATAACTCTGAATAAGACATTATTTGAGGCAAAAATTAATCCTGATTTAATGCATCGGGCTGTGGTGATGCGTTTGGCTAATAAGAGAAATCCAATTGCTCATGTGCAAACTAGAGGTGAGGTTAAAATGACTACGAAAAAGGCTTTTCGGCAGAAAGGAACGGGAAATGCGCGTCGTGGTGCTTTAAGTACGACTTTGCTTCGAGGTGGAGCGGCTAGTCATGGTCCGCGAAATAATCGGAATTTTTCTAAATCTATGCCTAAGAAAGAAAGACGAGCAGCTTTGTATTCAGCTTTGTCTGCTCAGGCTAGAGATAAAAATATATTTGCTTTAGAAGAATTCGCGGGGAAAACTCCTAAAACAGCTGATTTTGTTAAACTTTTATCTAACTTGCCAGAAGCGAAAAAATATTTATTTATTATTCCGCAGAAAGACGAAGTTTTTGAAAAGTCCGCGAAAAATTTACCAAATGTGCGTGTGATTTTGGTTAATTATTCTAATCCATATGATTTATTATGGGCTGATAAGGTTTGTTTTTTGAAAGAATCCTTGAGCAAACTAGAAGATACTTTTATTGTTAAAAAATAATGATTAAATTGACAGACGTACTCGTACAACCTGTTCAAACTGAGAAAACACAAACTCAGAAAGGGAAATATACATTTTTAGTTCATCCAAAGGCAACTAAAACTGATGTTAAAAAAGCAGTTAAAGAATTTTATGGACTTACTGTGGTTAGTGTTAATATGGTTAATTTGCCAGAAAAAACCAGACTTATTGGTCGTGGAAAATTAGCAACTAAAAGAAGATCACTTCGCAAAGCTATAATTTCTTTAGCTGAAGGTAAAACTTTAGATTTTAACGCAATTAAATAATGGGAATTCGAGTGCTAAAGCCGAATACAAACGCTCAAAGAGGAATGAGTTACTTGGATAATGCAGACGTTACTGCGAAAAAACCAAGTGTTAAATCTCTTTTGAAAAGAGGGAAAAAAGTTACAGGGCGAAATAATGGGAAAATCTCAATCCGTCATCGAGGAGGGGGAACTCGTCGTCAATATCGAAAGATTGATTTTAATGGAACTGATAAATTAGGAATTCCCGCGAAAATTGTAGCAATTGAATATGATCCAAATAGAACTGTTAATATTGCCTTACTAGTTTTTGCTGATGGAGAAAAAAGATATGTATTAGCTTGGAAAGGGGCGAAAGTGGGACAACAAGTAGTTACTGATGTAAAAGCAAAAGCAGTTGATGGTAATCGAATGCAAATAAAAAATATTCCAGTTGGATTTAATATCTTTAATTTAGAAGTAAAATTAAATAAAGGAGGGCAATTTATTCGTTCGGCTGGGCAGTATGGAAAACTAGTTTCCTTAGATGGGGATATGGCACAAGTAGAATTAAGATCAGGAGAAATAAGATTAGTGCCAAAAGAGTGTTTTGCAACTATTGGAGTATTAGGAAATGAAGAATGGAGTTTGGTTAAAATTGGAAAAGCAGGACGAGTTAGAAACTCAGGACGAAGGCCTCAAGTTCGAGGAAAAGTAATGAACCCGATTGATCACCCTCATGGTGGAGGAGAAGCGGCGAATTCTATTGGTATGAAATATCCAAAAACTCCGTGGGGAGCGCATGCTTTGGGAGTAAAAACTCGTAAGAAAAATAAAACTTCTAATAAATTTATTCTTCGGTCTCGACACCGAGCAAAGAAAAAATAATTAACTAAATAAAAAATGAGTAGATCATCAAAAAAAGGTCCATGGGTAGATCCTCGCTTGATTAAGAAGATTAAAGCGATGAATGAATCAGGGAAAAAACGGGTTATTAAGACTTGGTCTCGTGCTTGTGTTATTTCGCCAGAATTTGTAGGACACACTTTTGCTGTCCATAATGGAAAAGAATTTCCAACAGTGCTTTGTACAGAAGCCATGGTTGGACATCGTTTAGGAGAATTTTCTCCAACTCGTAAATTCCGTGCTCACGGAGGAAAAGATAGATAAAAAATATTTAAAAAATGAAAGCAATATTAAAAGGCATCAGAGTATCACCAAAGAAAGCAAATATTGTTGCGGGATTGATTCGCGGTAAAGATGTTATTGAAGCTTTAAATATCTTAAAGTTTACAGCTAAAAAATCCGCGAAAATTTTATATAAAGTTTTAAGTTCAGCTGTTTCAAATGCAGAGAAGAATGATGATAAAAAAAGAGAAAACTTAATTGTTAAAGAAGTAGTTATTACTCGTGGTCCTTTTTATAAGAGATATTTACCTTCAACTCGTGGTCGAGCTCTGCGATTAAATAAACCAACAGCTCACATTACTATTAAATTAGCTGATAAATAATGGGAAAGAAAGTATCACCAATTTCGATTAGAGTGGGAATTACCAGAAAATGGGATTCTACTTGGTATTCAGATAACAAAGGATTTAAAGATAAGTTATTACAAGATATTGCTATTCGTAAGTTCTTGACTAAAAAATTTGCGAGAAAAGCAGCTCTTTCTAAAGTGGAAATAAATCGTGGTGGTGGTAAAATTGCCGTAATTGTTCATACTGGTAAACCTGGAGTTATTATTGGGAGAAGTGGTGAAAATATCGAAAACCTAAATAAAGAATTACGCGAAAAATTTGGAGATAAGACAATTATAGTTTCTGTTCAAGAGGTTCGTAAAGCTGATGGTGATGCGCAAATTATAGCTGATTCTGTAGCTGAACAAATTGAGCGCCGGTTTCCTTTTCGCAGGGTTTGTAAAATGGCTCTTGATCGAGCCAAAGATGCTGGGTTAAAAGGAATGAAAATTCAAATTTCAGGTCGTTTAAATGGAGTTGATATTGCTAGAAGAGAAATTTATTCTTTTGGAACTGTCCCTCTACATACTCTACGAGCAAAAATTAATTATGCTACAGCTCGTGCCAATACAACTTATGGAGTTATTGGTATTAAAGTTTGGACTTATCACGGGTTAGTTTTCAAAAACGATATTTTGAATAATTAGTTATTTTTAAATTAAGAAACAATATTAGAAAATCCCGCGAAATTTTACTCTAAAAATTTTTCGTGAGTTTTTTTGAGGTCAGCATTGGCAACATGAGTATAAATCTGAGTAGTAGCGATATTAGAATGCCCGAGCATTTCTTGTACAGATCTTATATCAGCTCCTCTTCTCAATAAAGTTGTGGCAAAAGTGTGGCGTAGAACATGAGGAGTAACGGGACGTGTTATGCCAGCCAACATTCCTCTTTTTCTAATCATAATTTCAATTGAGGTTCGTGATAAGCGACGACATTCACCGCGTTTTTCAAAGGGGTTTCCTCGGAATCTTGTGTTTAAAAATAATGGAGCAAAGTTATCGGTTCTTATTTGGAGATATTTTTCTAATAATTTAGCTGCTCTTTCAGTTAAAAATACTAAACGAATTTTTCGGCCTTTTCCAATAACAGAAAATTCGCGGGTTTTTAAATTAACATTTTCTACATTTAGGGAGACCAATTCTGAGATTCTTAAACCAGTAGAAAAGAGCATCTCAATAATAGCATCATCACGAGCGGCTATTTGTGGATTAGAATTCTCGCGAAATTTTCGCAATCGATTTAATTCTTCTTCTGTTAATCCAGAAACATCGCGGGGATCCTGTTTTACCAATTCTATTTTTTCAGGGGACATTAAATTTTGTGCTAAATCTCGTTTATGAGCAAATTTTAAAAACGAACGAACAGGTACTAGATAAAGGTTTTGAGTAGCCCGCGAAATTTTTTCTCCAGAATTACGAGACTTTAATTCAAAAATTTTGTCACGAAAATCATCAATTCTTTCTAAATTTATTTCCTCCAAAAAAATATCTCCTAAAGCTTTTTGGAAAAGATTTAAACTTCTTCGATAGTTTCTAATGGTGTATAGAGAAGCATTTTTAACATTTTTTAAATGTCGTAAAAATTTTTCAATAGCTTCAGATAATTTCATACTTTTATTCTAACAGTTTCTTAGTAACTTATAAAATTTAACGGTATTTTAGAATTCTTCAAAAACAACTGGATAAAAATCAGAATTATCTAACTTTCCTTTAAAGTTTGTTCCACCAAGAACCATTGTCCCTGCTCCCCAGAGGTGTCCAGCATGGGCAATCTCTTCACCAATAAAATTTCCATCAATCCATAGTTTCATTTTTGCTTTATCTTCATCGTAAGCAGCTAATACATGATGCCATAATCCTTCTCTAATTAAACTTGGTTCAGATCGAATTTCATGGCCACCATCTTGCTCGGTTCGGAAAATAAATTCCCCATTCTTGTTAGTTCTTAATGAAACAGTATTATTTCCTGATTGGTATACATAAAATATGATATTATATTGAGCATTATCATTTATTTTATCATATTTAAACCAGGTTGAAAAAGTTCCCCTTTGGATTGGTTTGTTAGTTGTATTTGTAGCAGTTTTAATAAATCCTCGAACACTATCATTTAAATCTAAGGAGTAACCACTTCCTAATGGTAAAGGAATATCGGTTGAAGGATTAGCATCTTGTCCATTACTTCCAGTAAATGGTTCAAAATCATTTTCTTGTCCAGATAGATCTCTAATATAAACATTAGTACCAGATTTATCTATAGAATCTCCATCATAAGTAATTCTGAAAGTAAAATTATTAATACCATTTCGAAGTGCTTGCAAGAATAATGTGTCTTGGGAGCTTTTTGCAAAATGTTGAGCTTTAGCAAGTCTGGCTCTTTCAATATATCCGCTAAAAGTTGAAACAGATATTGTCGCTAAGATTCCAACAATGACAATTACTACTAAAAGCTCAATCAAAGTGAATCCCGCGAAATTTTTATTTTTATTCATTTTTTTATTTAATCATGATAAATAATAACAAAAATATAACGAAATTAAAATTTATTTTTAGATCTTATATTATTTAACTATCCCGCAAGCCGAAACTGGCAATTGCTGCTAGAAAAATTATTAATACTAAGCTTTTTATTCCCCCAAAAAACACCAAAAATCCCGCGAAAATATAGATCATTCCGCGCATTCCACTCAAAACCCATTCTCGTACAATGAAAAACTCCCACTCCCGTTTTTTATTTTTTTCAGCTATTTCCATTATTCGTGAACGATAAGATATATTGAAAACCGGTCCCAAAAACCCCGCGAAAAATGAAGCAATTCCAGCCATAATTGCAGTTGGCCAAAAATAAATTATTCCCCGAATTCCTAAATCAAAAAATCTGATAATTGCGGAAAATTTTAGACTTTTTTTCGCGGATTTTTTATCAACAATTTTTCCAGAAAATTTTGCAGAAATCATTTCAACAATTCCGCTTAAAGACACTAATAATCCCATTTGTGTAAAACTAGCTAGAACTGACTTAAAGAAAATTGGCCAAACGGTTAAAAGTGTTCCACTCTGAATTCCTTCAATGAAAGTTAGTTTTCCAATTTTTTTCTTCACAAAATCCCGCGAAAAAAACTGCCAAATACTCTTAAAATTTAGAATTTTATAAGAAGGAGTTTTAACTTTTTGTAAAAAGAAAAGTCCTATTCCAAAACAAATAATAGCCACCCCTAGAATCCATTTTTCCAAATTATTTTGTAGTAAAAATCCACTAATTGTTGGTGCTAAAATATTTGCCCCAACCATTGTTGCTTGAATATTTCCCAAATACTTACCGCGTTTTCCATCTTTCGTTGAATGTTGAATGATAAAATTATAGTTTGGCCAGAAAGTGTAAATTCCTAAAACTAGAAAAAAAGTTGCGGGAAAAATTAGAAACTTATTTTCGCGAGAAAAAGCAAGTAGAACATAAAACATAGCAATGGAAAAAAGTCCTAATTGGAGAGTTTTTCGTAAAGAGATTTTTTTATTTAAAATTTTATTTAAAGGATAAATAATAGAAATTCCCGCGAAATTTAGTCCAGCTAGCCAGATGAAAACTTGCCAAATTTCTAGTTGGAAAATTTTAGCAACAAGAAATGGAAAGAATACTCCAATCATCGCTGTTCCCAGCGACTGAAAAAATCCCATCTTTAACAAATTATTTTGATTCTTTTTCATAACTGCTGGATTTTAGCCAATTTAGAATGAAAGGCGAAAATTTCGCGGGATTTTATTTTAAAGCATTTACAGCTCTTGTTACTTCTCCTGTCGAACCAATAAAAATGGTCGTTCTTTGATGTGGTTCTTTAATTTCAATATCCAAAATGTCTTGTCCGTCAGCAGTTGTAGCATTGCCTTCGGCTTCCGCGAAAATAAAAGCGAATGGTGCACATTCAAAAGCCAAGCGAAGTTTTCCATTAGGGTGTTTTTCACAGCCGGGATAAGTAAAAATTCCTTCACCTTTTTGTAAGATATGGTGCAGGTCGGGCACCATTCCGCCTGAATAACGAAGGGTTCTTTTTTCTGCAATATAATCGTTAATCAGTTTTAGGTATTTTTTATTAATAGCTGTGGCTCGCAAGTTACCTGGAGCAAAATATTTGGAATTTTCGCGGAGTTTTAGATCTTTTTTGGTTAACATAAATTCTCCAACATCGTTCATTTCAAAAACCATCACCCCTTTTCCTTTTACGGCAACAATTAATTCTACTCGTGGTCCATAAATAGCGTAAGCAGCAGCGATCATTTCTTTTCCCTTACGGCCGATTATTTCCTCGCCTTCCCAAATTCCAAAGATTGAACCAATTGTTAAATTGGCATCAACAAGCGAACTACCATCAAGTGGATCATAAGCAACAACAAATTTTCCGCGAGGAGCAGGAAAATGAACTAATTCATTTTCCTCTTCACTGGCTAGAAGAGCACAGAGTTCTGAACCTTCTAGTTCATTCATAATTATCTGGTCTGATAGGACATCTAGTTTTAACTGGTCTTCTCCTGAATGATTTGAAGTGTTTGCTTTACCAGTGTTTCCAGCTCGTAGTGAAAAGTTGATATACTTTACTCCACGAGCAATATGATAGAGTAAGGAACGAACATCATTAGGGACTTTATTGACGCGGAGAGTGTGATTAAAGGATTTCATGGGATATATTTAAAATCATAAAAATTATAACACTTTATTTTTAAAGTAGAAAATTTCGCGGGATTTTAGATCTAAAAAGTCCTAACAATTTGTATTTGGAAACTAGATAAGGAAATCTTTGGATAATTATTAAGCTCTGCTGAAGAATACGCAGACTATTAAATAATTCAAAATCTAGAATGTGGAGGAGTAATATCCTATAATTTAATTCTATAATTTAACAAGATATTGTGAAAAGAAACCCCGCGAAATTTTACTTTAAAATAATATTTTTCTTGTGCTAGTTATTTTTTTTGACAACATGTATACAGAGTGTATGCTTTTGTATGCAAGATGAATGATTTAGAAAAATTAACACCAAAAGAACTAGAATTACTGCGGGAAATTCGTAGCGGATTACGCAACTTAGGTAAATTTCCGTCAGTACGAGAATTAATGGTGGTTATGGGCTACCGTTCGCCTCGTTCAATTTCTGTTTTATTAGAAAAGTTAGAAAAAAAAGGGGTTTTACAACGAAATTTTCGCGGGAATTTAAAACTGGTAGAAGAGGCCGGAATCTTTAAAAATAATACGGAAACAGTGGATATTCCAATTGTTGGCAGTGCTCAATGTGGTTCACTAGCTTTTGCTGAGCAAAACATTGAAGGATTTGTGCGAGTTAGTACAATTTTAGCTCCACGCGGGAAAAGACATTTTTTACTTCGGGCTGAAGGAGATTCTATGAATCAAGCCGGAATTCAACCCGGAGATTTAGTTTTGGTGCGAGTGCAAAATTTCGCGGAAAATGGAGATCGAGTGGTTGCTTTAATAGACGATGAAGCAACAATTAAGGAGTTTCAACGACGCGGGGAAGTAGTAGTTTTACAACCAAGATCTGATAATCCTCAACATAAACCAATTATTGTTACCGATTCTTTAAAAATTCAAGGAGTAGTTGTAGCAACTATTCCTAGTTTGTAAATTTTGTAAATATTTTTTAAACACAATATAAAATGAAAGACGACGCAAAAAAAGCAGCTTTGAAAGCGGCAATGGCCCAAATTGAAAAAAATTTTGGGAAAGGTTCCATAATGAAAATGGGGGAACAAGAACATGTTAAAGTAGAAAAGGTGTCTTCAGGATCGATTTCTATTGATATTGCATTAGGTGGTGGTTGGCCTAAAGGGCGAGTGATCGAAATTTATGGACCAGAATCTTCTGGAAAAACCACTTTGACTTTACATGCAGCTGCTGAATTTCAAAAGGCGGGTGGAACAGTGGCTTTTGTTGATGCTGAACATGCTCTTGATCCAGAATACGCGAAAAAATTAGGAGTAAATACTGATGAACTTTTGCTTTCTCAACCGGATTCTGGGGAACAGGCCTTAGAAATTGTGGAGGCTTTAGTTCGTTCGGGAGCAGTTGATTTAATAGTTGTTGATTCAGTGGCGGCTCTAACTCCACGGGCGGAAATTGAAGGAAGTATGGGGGACGCCCAAATGGGATTACAAGCTCGTTTAATGAGTCAAGCTTTGCGAAAATTAACGGCTATTTCCGCTAAAACTGGGACAACTATTATTTTTATCAATCAAATTCGTATGAAAATTGGGATTGTTTTTGGAAATCCGGAAACAACAACTGGTGGAAACGCTTTGAAATTTTATTCATCAGTGCGAGTAGAAGTTAGAAAAGGTAAAAAATTAGATGAGGGGACCGGTGATGATAAAGAAGCAACTGGAAATGAAATGAAAGTTAAAGTTGTTAAAAATAAAGTAGCTCCGCCTTTCAAAACGGCCTTAGTAAATATTATGTTCAATAAAGGAATTTCGCGGGAAGGAGATCTTTTAGAAATCGGAGTTAAATACGGGGTTATTGAAAAATCAGGTGCTTTCTATTCTTATGCTGGTACAAAACTAGGTCAGGGAAAAATGAAAGCAATCAGTTTTTTGGAATCAAATCCAGATTTAGCAACAGAAATTGAAAAAGTTATTAAAGATAAAGTTGAATTATAAAAATCTGTTTAAAATCCCGCGAAATTTTCACTTAGAAGATAAGATAAGTTTAGATTTTGATACTACCGTTTAAATTTAATCACGCTTAAAAAAATCCCGCAAAAATTTCGCGGGATTTTTTTAAAACTCTTTAATAAGCCGAGTTCTGTCGCAGAAAAATGTTGTCATCATTTATCTTATCCTTGTAATTACTTACAAGTTTCATCAGCAAGACTCGCCTTTGGTCAAAGTAAGAAAAACATTACTACCAAACTTGAGGCCACTTGCTTCTCCACCGAAAGGGTTTACCATCATAAAATCTCGCGAAATTATGAACAGACGTACAGTGCACGCCTAACTTTTCACCGTTGTTTGCAAGCAAACACGTATTGTTTCTGTGGCACTTTCCCTCATTTACTTTTGCAAGTAAATGGATCGGCGGTTAGCCGTTTTCGTGTTTTTCATGTGGCTCGGACTTTCCTCACTCCGAGATTTTCGGAGCGCGATGACAAAGAGCGACAAATTTCTAACAAAAAAATATGGAAAAATCAATTAAAAATTTCGCGGGATTTTTTAACAATCTATTTTTTTAATATTCCAAAGTGGTACCCCTGCTAAGAATCGAACTTAGATTTTAGCCTTAGAAGGGCTCTGTTCTATCCATTGAACTACAGGGGCACAATGTTTTTATCAACTGAAACTGAAGAGATTTTACTTTGTTTCTTGAAAAATTCAAACTTAAAATCCCGCGAAATTTATGTCCAAAGAAAATAGCCGAGGAAGATGAAAAATAAAATTAAAAATCCCGCTCCTTCTTTCCGGGAAAGTTTCCAATCACGAGCAATGAAGATTATAGAAATAATAATTGATAGAAAGAGCATTACAATACTTGAAAAAATTCCTGAAGAGTCGACAGGAACTCCACCAACAATGGTGATTGGCAATCCTAAACCAATTAAAATATCAAAAGTATTTGAACCAAAAACACTAGCAATTGCTCCAGAACCATTTCCTTTTTTAGCAGCAGATACGGCAATAAATGTGTCTGAGATTGAAGTTCCGAAAGCAAAGAAAATAGCCGAAACAGCAGCGATAGATAATCCTGCGAATTTAGCAATATCTAAGCCAAATTTAATCATTGCCCAGGAGAGAAAAGCAATCCCTGCTAAACCAAAAATAGAAACCAGAATAATTTTCCACATTTTTTGATGATTTTCTTCTAGTTTTTCTAAGATAGATTGATTATCTTTTCCTTTATATAAAATTAATAAGTAAATAGTGTAAATTACCAGAAATATTAAAGATTCTATTTGGGTTATTTTTCCATCCCAAATAGCTAGTGATAAAATACTAGCAGAAAAGAAGTAAAATAACATATCACGTTTCATTCCGTGAGGAGAAAGAGGGATTGGCTTTTCACTTATTACACCAATAATCCCTGGAATAACAAATAAGTTAAAAATAGCACTCCAAACAATTGTTACCAAGCCAATTTCAAAAGTTTTATAAAAAATCGCGGAATTTAAAGCAGTAAAAAGTTCCCCAGCACTTCCTCCAATTGCCAAAAGAGTTGCTCCAGCAATTGTCGCGGGAATTTTATATTTAAAAGCAAGAGCAGAGAAAGAATTCTCAACTTGGTCACTCACGATTTTTAACAAATAGAAAGTTAATAATAATCCGGGAACAGATATCCAAATATTCATCGGGAGAAAGTTTAGAGTTTTGTAAGGGAACTGACAAATTTACAAAAATAAAAAATCCCGCGATTTTTTATTTTATAAATTTGAATTTTTAGGTTTATCCGGAATTACTGGAGGAGGAACGAGTTGCCCAGTAATATTTTCGCGGGATTCAGCTGTTATAGCATGAGGAGGGGTTGTTTTAACCCTATCAGGAATAGCAGTAGGATCAAAATTACTATCTTCTCCAGGATGTTCTACATGTTGCATTAGTGGTCCGGAGTTGGCATGGATTTCATCATCACTAGTTTTAGTCGGAATTGGAGTATCTCCTAGTAGGTTATCATTAACAGTCGGATCAGCTTTAGCAGATTCAGCTACTTGATTAATTGTATCAATTCCCATACGAGCTTCAATTTCAGCATCAACAAATTCTTTTCTTCGTCCATATTTCATTCGCGAATATTTTTTAACAATTTCCAAGATTTTTTTGTTCTTTAGACTTGGGTCATATAAAGTTTCCATAGAAAAAGGACGACTGGTTGTATTATTAATGTTCAATTTTATGTAGGCCTTATAATTAGCAATAGAAAGAATATCCTGGGCTGATAGGAGAGGGGAATATTCTTTTTCAAAATATTCAGCATCTTCAGCTCCTACCTTAAAGTTCATCATAGTTCCTACATTTCCAAAAACCGCGTCTTTAATTTTGCTGTCTTTTTGTCCAATAGCTACTCCACCAGCACTTTCTGACAACTGAGCAATATACTGGTGCGCCATAATTAAATTTAAACGATATTTTCGAGCTTCTGACAAGATTGTTGCAAAAGTGTCACTCGCAAAATTTTGGAATTCATCAACATATAGATAGAAATCTTTTCGATCTTCTTTTGGAATATCTTGTCTTGAAAGAGCTGCCATTGAAATTTTGCTAACGATTATTAATCCTAATAATTGGGCGTTAACTCCTCCAATTTTACCTTTGGAAAGATTGATTAAAACAACCTTTTGGCTGTTCATAGCATCAGCAATATTAAAAGCTGATTTAGTTTGTCCAATTACATTACGCATTGTGGTATTTGTTACAAACGGACCAAACTTAGAAGTAAAATAAGGAATCATTTCTTGTTTTTCTCGTTGTCCAGTTTTGGCCATTTCGTTCATCCAGAAATCTCGTACGACAGGGTTTTTTAGTTTGGAAACTTTATATCTTTGAAAATCATCATCAATAAAAAGTCGCGGAATATCAATTAAAGTTGCACCTTCTTCTTCATCAGCCATTAAAGTTAAACAACCATTTCGGAAATAGTGCTGAATTCGTGGACCAAAAATTTCGTTTCCAAAAAGCTTAATAAAAATCTCCATAGCATCAAGAGAAGCACGATCTCGTTCATCTTCATTTTTTGTTTCTAAAATATTTAATCCCATTGGGCGTTCTTTATCAGCTGGATCAAATAAAATAACATCTTTAACTCTTTCTTTTGGGACACAAGAAGCAACATCTTCTACCAGATCACCATGTGGGTCAACAACACAAACTCCTTCTCCATTAGCAATATCTTGAATAGCTTGGTTCCACAAAAGAACAGATTTACCTGATCCAGATTTTCCAACAACATATTGATGACGAGTTCTGTCCTCTCGCGAAAATCTAACAAATTTTTCAATTCCACGATAAACTGATTTTCCTAAAATGATTCCTTCTTCTGGTAAATTTAATGGTGGTGGTAAAACTTTATATGTTAGCCATTTAATAGTTGGGATGCGGTTATAACGAGCATCAGGAAAATGAAATAAAGTCGCGAGTTCTTCAGAACAAAGAATTGATGATTTTTCAAAAAAGGCAGGAAGTCTTTTTTTAAAATGTCCAATAATAAAAGGTTTATTTAAACTATCAATGGGTATGATTCGACGGTATTCAAAACGATTTGTTCCTTTTCCTTTAAAAATATTAAAAGCTACAAAAAGTCCGTTTAAAATCTGCGAAGTTCGTATTTCGCTTTTAGTACTAGCCAAAACCCTTATATTAGTTGTAAATCCTGATTGCAGAGCTTTTTCACCGATTGATTTCGCGACTTCTTCATCAGATTGAAGCATTCTTACATAACTATCACCACTTTTAGCTCCAGGGGCATTAGTTCCTAAGCTATCCGTTTTTGGGTCATAGCCACGAATTAAAATCTTAAAAGGCAAGAAAATGGCTCTTAAGAGAGGAGTAATAAGAGGAATATTAAATCCTGTATGTTCATCTTTTTTCCCTTTAAACATTTTGGTACCTTCTTCTTCAGCTTTTTTACGCCACTTATGACTTCGAGGGTGAATTACAACTTGTATGACGGCTTTTTCTTCTTCTGATAATTTCGCGAAAGCGTTAGCTAATCCATTTAAGGCATCGTCTTCAATTTTTTTATAAGTCTGAATAGGATACCAAAAAGGTTCAGCGGTATAAAGATAAAATCCGTTTACATAATTTTCTTTTTCTTTTAGGTCAAAACGTTTTTCGGGTTTTATTGGTTGAATATCAGCACTAGGATAAAAACTGGTAATTTGTTTTTGAATTATATTTTCATAATATGGCTCACAAATTATCACAAAATCCATTTGTCTATTTTGAAACTGTAATTCCATTGAAAAAAATGGTTCTCCCCAAAACCATCTTTTTATAATTTGATTATAAAGATTTAAATCTTTTGTTTCATGAATAGCTCGATAAAACTGTTCCATTTTCCCAATAGCCTCGTGAAAATCTTTATCAGTTCGTCTTTCATTATCAAGTTTAGAATCATTTCGCGGGAGTAATATCCGCATGTGAATAAGTTTTTTGTTCTTTAATATCCAATGAAAATAGAGACGAATAAACTTTCTTATGAATTTTAGAAAAGGAATTCCTACCACAAAAAATAAGACAACAGCTAAAAGACTCTGCCACCAGTGGTTATATAAAAATCCCGCGAAATTTCTCAAAATATTCAAGTAATTATCGGCTCCTTTTGGCATTTTTATTTTATTTTTTGTTTACAGTCGGATTTTAAACTAAATTTAATCGTTTAGCCAAAAATTTCGCGGAATTTTTGTTATTAAGTTTTTCGGGGTTTTAAAAACCTGAATTTAGATAGATATCTATTTTTCATAAATTTAAATAATAAAAATCCCGCGAAATTTTATATAAATTAAAAAACGCGTTTTTTTTCACATAAAGAGAGGTGTAAACGCGTTTTATTAAATTCCCAGGCAATCCCCTGCTATCGATATTTTAGAGTTGATAGCAAACTCATTGTTTTTGTTTTTGGGTTTGAATTAAGGACGATTGTCCATTTTTTTAGTTTTTTGAGAAACATTTTCTCGTCTTTCTCTCGAGTCTTATAGAGAGGGGAGAGGAAGGCCGGGAGAATATTTGATTTCAAGAAGTTTCCGCTGTTTTTTCTATATTAATAAATAAAGGGTGTCCGGAATCTTTTTAAAATCAAATGGCTCAAAGCCTTCCATTAATTTTTCGCGGGATTTTTAAAGATCAGCAAATTATAGCAGAAATTTATTATAAAATCAACCGTTTTTCGATGAAACTTCGCTATATTTTAGAAAATAATTTATAATTTTATTGATGATTGGATATTTATTTGGTGTCGTAAGAGAAATAAGTGAGAACAAAATACTTGTTCAAACTTCTGGAGGAGTTGGTTATGATATTATTCCAAGCGGTTCTCTTTTGAGTACAGTAAAAAAAGATGCTGAATTTTCCGCGAAAATTTCCACAATTGTTCGTGAACAAGAAATAACTTTATATGGATTTGGTTCTGATGATGAAAAAAATTTATTTGAAAAATTAATTAAAGTCTCTGGGATTGGACCAAAAACTGCTTTGGGGATGATTTCCGTGCCAGTAGATTTGTTTATGAAATCTGTTGAAAATGGTGATGTTGCTTTTTTAACAAAGATGCCTGGAATTGGGAAAAAGACGGCTGAAAGATTAATTATTGAATTACGAGGGAAAATAAATCTCCAAAATCCCCTGCCTGCCGGCAGACAGGCGCGAAAATTTGAGGAAGCTATTGATGCCTTGAAGAATCTCGGCTACGATAATAATACGATTAATAATGTGCTAAAGGACGCTCCAAAAGATTATGATACTGAAGAACTAATTAAATTTTTTCTTTCTTCTGGTGCCTAATGAGTTTTTTTACTAAATTCCCCAGGTGGCTTGATCAAAAATTCGCGGGATTTTTTATCTGGCTAATTACGGGTTATCAAAAAACAATTTCTCCTGATCATTCAGAACTGGGGAAATGCCAAAAAATTTCAGGATGTAAGTTTTATCCGACTTGTTCACAATATGCCATAGAAGTTTTAAAATCTCGCGGTTTTTTACTCGGTTTACCAAAAATTATTTGGCGAATTCTTCGTTGTCATCCCTGGAGTGATGGTGGGATTGACAAACCATAAATACAAAATCAATTAGTTTTAGGAGCAGAAGTTATTTCCATAAAAAGATAAATAGTAACACCACAAGTAATAAAAATATCTGCGAAATTAAAAACAGGAAAACTCCAAAAACTCAAAAAATCAATAACTTTTCCATTATTAAGAATTCGGTCTAATAAATTCCCCATTGCCCCTGCGGTTATCAAAATAATAGAAATTTCTGCAAGATTTGTTAATTTAGTTTTCCACAAATAGTACACTAAATACAGAACTATTGCTGAAATTAATACTAAAATAATTTGTGATGGAATAGGAATAGAAAAAGCAATTCCTGAGTTTTCCACAAAGTTTAGAGATAAAAAATTAGTAATTTTTCGCGGGATTTTTAGGTTTTCTATTGCCCAGTATTTAGATCCCTGATCAAGTCCAACTAAAACAAGAAGCCAAATAAATTTTTTCATTTCTGGGATACTAACAAAAAAATAAATTTACGCGAAATTTTGCTTAAAAGTGTTTTTCTTATTAAAATTTAAAAGATGGATTTTTCTTTGTCTTGGGATTTAGTTTTAATTGGGGTATTTGGTATTTTATTTGCTTATAATTTTTTATTAGGGCAGAACGGGACTTTGAAATTAATTTTATCAATTTATATTGCCATCCTAACTGCTGATGGGTTGACTCAGATCTTACAAGATTTTGTGATTTTGCCGTCTCCAAATTTGTCAGCCTTAGTTATAGAACATGAAATTGGATTTTACACTTTTTTACGGTTATCTTTGTTTATTATTTCTATCATCTTATTTACGGCTCGTGGTAAATTTCATATTAAAATTGAACCACACGATCACTGGGCTATTCGTCTTATTATTCATGCTCTTTTTTCGGTAATGGCAGTAATTCTTTTTTTAAGTACGATTTTACTTTATCTTTCAGGGAAATCTTTTATCACAGGTATAACAGAATTACGCGAAATCACAATGTATTCGCAGTCTTCAATTACGAGATTGTTGGTTGATTATTATCAAATTTGGTTTACTTTGCCAGCCATGGCCTTTTTAGTTTCAAGTTTTATCTTGCCAACAACTAATGAGGAATAAAAATCCCGCGAAATTTCAAATAAGCTTAATTTTTCCAAAATCTTAACTAAAATTTTTAGTTTCTGTTAAACTTTTTCTGAATGTATTTTTATAATATTTGGCTTCGAGGAATTCGCGGGATTTTTACTTGGCATAGTCTAGAAAAGGTTAAAATTGGAGCTCGCGTTAAAATTTATTTTCGTGGGAAACCACGATTTGGAATAGTCATTAAAGAAGTTTTGGAAAAACCTGATTTCAAAACTCAGCCAATTTTAGAAATAATTAACATCAATTTTATCAACGAAAAATATTTAGAAATTGCCCAAGAAGTGGCTTATGAAAATGTAACTAGTTTAGAGAAAGTCTTAAGTTTAATGATACCGGAAAAATTTTCTTTTTTTCAAAATCCCGCGAAAAAAGAAGTTTTTTGGTCTTTTTTTAAATTAAGTTCGAACTTAGACGACGACAAATACAGGGCAAAGTTCGAACTTGAAAAGAAAAAAATTCACGGGAAAAAGCAAATCGCGATTATAGAATATTTAGAAAAAAATAGTGAGGTTCGGGAAGAAGAACTTTTAGAGATTGCTTCCATAGCGACTCTTAAAACTTTGTTAAAGAAAAATCTAATTCAAAAAAAAATAGGGAAAATAATTTCGGCGAAAATTCCTGTAGAAAAAATCCCGCGAAAAATTCATAAACTAACAACTGAGCAAGAAGTCGCTTTAAAAAAAATAGAACAAAAAAAGTGTCCAAGTCTTTTGTTTGGTGTGACTGGAAGTGGAAAAACAGAAATTTATAAAAATTTAGC
>CAZMOH010000004.1:0-8368 GCA_964567875.1 uncultured Candidatus Peribacteria bacterium
AAATTGAATTCCCCACAAAAGAGAGGGGTCTGTGTTAAAGTAACAACTGTTACACCGAAAAAACCTAATTCGGCTTTGCGTAAGATTGCCCGTGTACGTCTTACTAATGGTTATGAAGTTAATGCTTATATTGGTGGAGAAGGTCACAACTTACAAGAACATTCAGTTGTTTTGTTACGAGGAGGACGGGTTAAGGATTTAGTTGGAGTAAGATATCATATAGTTAGAGGGCGATTAGACACAGACGGAGTAGCTGATCGTAAGCAAGCTCGTTCGAAATATGGTGCTAAGAAACCTAAAAATTAATTTTAACTAATTTATAAAATGACAGATTCAAAAGCAGCGGTAGCTGAGACCGCCTCTAAAAGCTCAGTAAAAAAAACAGAAAAAACTACAAAGAAACCAAAAAAGTTTGTGAATCCTTTTAATATGAAAGATCCTTTACAAGCTAAGTTGGTAAATTGTATAATGAAAAACGGAAAAAAAACAGTTGCTCAGAAAATTTTAAGAGATTGTTTTGAAGAAATGCATAGAAAAGGAGAGAAAGATGTTTTAAAAACCTTTGAAACAGCTTTTTCAAATGTTGTTCCAACTATGGAAGTAAAACCAAAACGAATTGGAGGTTCTGTTTACCAAATTCCAATGGAAGTTACTGCTAAAAGAAGAGTTAGTTTGCCAATTCGTTGGATTTTAAAGGGAGCTCGAAAT
The DNA here is from genome assembly GCA_964567875.1 of uncultured Candidatus Peribacteria bacterium. Lineage (GTDB taxonomy): Bacteria > Patescibacteriota > Gracilibacteria > UBA4473 > UBA4473 > JALVIB01. The sequence goes on from CAZMOH010000004.1 coordinate 709, forward strand.
AAGAAAGGACAACCTATGTACAAAAGATTAGCCTCTGAAATTATTGATGCAGCAAATGAGACTGGATTTGCTTTTGGTAAAAAAGAGGAAGTCCAAAGAGTTGCTCAAGCTAATAAAGCATTTGCTCATTTGGCTCGTTACTAATTTTTAAAACAATTATTCAAAAAACTAAGATATTTAAGTTATAGTAAAACTATAAGTTATAAGAATATTTAAGTATGAATTTTTTGGTTAACTAAAATTATAAATTCCTAAAAATCCCGCGAAATTTTTAAACAATACTTACTTCCACCATGGTGTCTTTCTTAAACATTTGCCAAATCATTTTTTCACCAGCTTGTTTTAACATTTTTTCCAGATCTTTGGTCTTTTTTTGTGGACTAATATGGCGTTCATAAATTTTTTTCAATTCGGTTTCTAACTTTACAAAAATTTCATGCTCTAATCCCATATACCGAAATCCCCGCGAGTTTACCTTAATTTTTTTAACTTTGCCTTTATAAACATTTAAAGCAACAAATATAATCCCGCTATTAGCAAGTAATTCTCGATCAGCCATAATATGTTCGCCAATTTTTTCTCCTAATTCAATAAAGACATTATTAGCTAAAACTTCCTCATTTTCATTCATCAGGCGAACTCCATTTTTATTTAAAATTACTCCTTTTCCATTTTTCATAATAAAAGTATTTTTTCGCGGGATTTTTAATCTTTCTACAATTAAATCACGATGCATATGTCGCATAAAAATTTCTCCATGAATTGGAGCAATATTTCGCGGATTTAACATTTGTGTCATTTCAATTAGTTCTTCCTGATAACCATGTCCAGAAACATGTGTATCCAATTTTTTATTATCAATTACTTTTACTCCTAAATCCGCGAGATTATTTAAAACAGAAACTATTGCTAATTCATTTCCCGGAATAGGGGAAGTTGAAAAAATCACAGTGTCATCTTTTTGTAATTTAATTTCACGATGTAATCCAGCCGCCATTCTAGTTAGAGCTGCGAATTGTTCACCCTGAGAACCAGTAGATAAAAGTAAAGTTTTGTTCGGATTCATTTTGTTCACATTTTTTGTTCTTGATAGCAATTTTAGAGTAGAATCTTTGCATTTTAAATATCCTAATTTTTTGGCGATGGCGATATTTCGTTCCATTGAACGTCCGCTCAAATAAACGGTTCGTCCACATCTTTCGGCAGCTTCAATAATTCTAGCCACGCGTCCAACATTAGAAGCAAAAGTTGTAATTAAAATTCTTCCCGTAATTTGTTCTATAAGACCAACTAATTCCGCCTCAATGACCGATTCCGATTTAGTGTGGCCAGGAGTTACAGCTCCAGTTGAATCAACCATAGCCAAAGCTACTCCTTTTTTACCAATTTCTTTTATTCGCTCTAAATTCGCGGGTTCTTCATCGTGAGGATTCATATCAATTTTAAAATCACTGGTATGGACAATTGCTCCATACGGAGTGTTAATACAAATTCCTACCCCGTTAGGAATAGAATGATTAACATGAAAAAACTCAATATCAAATTTTCCTGCCTTAATCCGTGAATTTTTATCAATTTCGCGAAGTTTGTAGTTTTTTAAAAGCTCTTTGTCTTCAGCTCCAGCTAAAATTAATTCTTTAGTTAGTTTTGTCGCGTACATTTGCGGATAACCAAGTTCTTTTATCATATATTTGGCACCACCAATATGATCTAAATGTCCATGAGTATAAAAAATCCCGCGAATTTTTCTTTTATTTTTTACTAAATATTCAATATTAGGGATAATTACATCTATTCCGTAGTGTTCTGCTGATGGAAAATTTAATCCTGTATCAATTACAATAATGTCATCTTCCCATTCGATAAACATCATGTTCCCTCCAACTTGTTCCATTCCACCAAGGGGAACAACTCGGATATCGTTTTTATTAATAACAGGATTTAAACCTTTCTTTACAGAATTTTTCGCGGGATTTTTTTTGTTTTTATTCTTTTTCAGATTAAAATCTGAGGACTTATAGTTTGCTTTATTTTCTTTTTTAAAATTAGATTTAGATTTTTTAGGGTTGAACTGTCTTTTGTTTGACGTAGCTTTCTTTAAAGTGCTTTCTTTTCGGTTTTCATTGATAGAAAATTTTGTTGGTTCTGGAATATGTTTTCCTCCCATAAAACCAGCCTTTTTTAAAAAATTGGTTAATTTGTCTGAATTCATTTAGATTATTTTAATTAAATAACAATTAGTATCGTTTGCCTTGATAAATCAATATAAACGCGGAAGATGGCGATCGTTCTTCCAATTTGTTCGCCCTAATTGCCAACAGTATAAAAATCCCGCGAAATTTTGCAAAAGATAATAAAAAAGTACTATTTTAAATTTTTACGATATTTTTATTTTTTATTTTTTTCAAAAAATTTAAACTTTATTTGTAATGCAAAATCAATCTCAAAGTATTCAAAAAAAAATTTTAAAAGTTGATGCTGGTATTTTAGATTTATTAGACAAAAGAACGAGATTACAAAAAGAATTAGCTAAAATTGAAAAAAATTTTTTTAGAATTGAAAGGCAAAATTTAGCGAAATTAATTGAAAAAAAACATTTAACAATTATCCCTGATGAAAAAATTTTAGAAATCTGGGGAAAAATAATTGAAATTCCAAAAGATATGGTAGATTCTTAAAATCCCGCGAAAAATGCGAAAAATTCCTTGTACTATGGCTACGCAACATCCTGACAATGCAACTGGATCACCTTTTACGGGGCAACGATTTGTTTCGACAAAGGAAGAAATAGATGAATGTGTAAAATGTTTTTCAGAACTAGGTGTAGAAGAATATATGTGGGATTGGGAAGGTAAATTTGTTGATGAAGCGGTTATTGACCGACTTTTACAAGAAAATTATGAATATTTCGCGGAAAATCAATTAGGAAAAGATAAATTTTTAACGTTTCGTATTCCAAATATTTGGGAGGAAAAAACAGGGGAACATCGTTTACAACGAGCTTTTATGAATGCAATTTCTGCGAAATCTGCAGCCCAAAATTATGGGTTATATACTCCACCGATTTTTGAAATGATTTTGCCGATGACTACTTCAGCTGATCAATTAATTTATTTACAAAAAACTTTTCGCAAAACATCAGAAGCTATGAAAAGCATCTACAAAAGAAATGAAGGGTTAGATGAAATTGAGTTTATTCCTCTTCTAGAAGAAATAGAAACAATGGCTGATCCAACTCTAATTAGTAAATATGTTGATTATCTAGAAGAAATTGGACGGAAACCAGAATATTTACGAATTTTCATTGCTCGTTCTGATCCAGCAATGAATGCAGGATTAATTCCAACAATTCTTGCAGTTAAAAGTTTATTAAATAATTACCATGAATTTGGAAAATCTCGCGGGATTTCTATTTATCCATGGGTTGGCGGTGGAAGTTTACCGTTTCGTGGAGGGGTGAATCCAGAAAATATTGATGAAATAATAGAGGAATATAAAGGAACTATGTCATTTTCTATTCAATCAGCCTTTCGTAATGATTATCCTCTAGATCAAGTTAAAGCAGGAATTAAGAAATTAAATCAGGAACTTCCCCAAAATTTAGATAAATATGAACGAATTTCTGATAAAGATTTAGTAAAAATCCGCGAATTTAATAAAAAATCTGCGAAAATTTGGCGTTCAACTGTTGAGCCGCTTGCTCCGTTTATCAACGAAATTGCTAGTAAATTACCTTCTCATCGTGAGCGAGTCCAACATATTGGACTTTTTGGCTATGCTCGTGGGGTAGGAAAAGTAACTTTACCACGGGCGATAAAATTTACTGGTTCGCTTTATTCGTTAGGAATTCCACCAGAATTTATTTCGACAGGACGAGTTCTAAAGCTCGCGAAAAAAATGGATATGTTGGATTTAATTGAAAAACTTTATATAAATTTACGAGGAGATATGTTACATGCTGGAAAGTATTTTAACCGTGAGAATTTAGAATTATTATCTCGCGAAAATTCTGAATTTGAAGTAATAAAAGAGGATATTAAAGAAATTGAAGAATATTTAGATGAAAAACTCGAACCAAGAGAACCACGACATTTTCTACATCGAAATTATTCGTCAAATATTTATTATTTACGAAAATCTGGTAAAGATTTTTCGCGGGATTTACTGGAAGCTGCTAAATTTCGAAAGTCTCTTGGCTAATTTTGGTTTAGATAGGATTTAACTTGTTTATAGAATTTTAAAATTTCGCCGGATTTTAATTAGCACAAGTTCCGTCAGTATCAATGTACATATTTCCACTATCTGTAATACAGACTGCTCCAGATAAAGAACCAGAAGTTGCGGAATCTGTAGTTCCAGAAGGTAATCCAACAACAGACAACATAGATTCAGGATTTGTTGTGCCAATCCCTATTTTTCCATTAAATAAGGCTGATCCACCACTAGAAACTAATACATTTGTTATTTGGACTTTATCTACCCATGCAACATCTGACCCATTGGAAACAGAACCATCTTTAGAATAAGTCCATTTAAAAGTATGTGTGCCACTAGAAACACTATAACTAACATTACTCCAGGCAACTTCACCAGACCATTGTGCTTTTTGAGTTCCATCAATATAAAATCTTAAAAAATCATAATTTGACTCAGAACTAACTTTCCTATCAAAAGAAACTTGCCCCCCACTATTAGCAATAGTTGTGGTATATTCTAAACTACTTTGTTGATTGTCATTTAAAGATGCTGGAGCGACTGCGCTTTTTGTTCCATCATTAGCATTATTAGAATCTATACTCCAATTGGCATCACCATAAGTTGTAAATGGTGTTATTGTGCCATCTTCAAAACTATCTGAAAAATTTGTGGTAACAGGTGGAGTTGATCCTACATGCAACATTGCGCTAGGAGAAGCAGATACCCCAATTCCTAGTCTTTTATTAGTATTATCCCAATATAGATTTTGATTGTCTTCACTTAAATTATTTCCATCAGAAAAAACAATTGATCCAGCTGTCATTCCAGCTCCAATCACGGTGTTTGCATCAACCCAATCAGTTCCATTCAAAGTTGATGTTAAAACTTGTCCCGAAGTTCCAACATCACCATCTTTGTCAGCAAAAGTTCCATCTAAACGAAAAGATCCCGCGACATCTAGTTTTGCATCAGGAGTGTCATCACCAATACCAACATTTCCATTATTTATAATCATTAAATCACTATGTCCATTTTTCCAATTATTAGAAGAATCAACTATTCCCATATTTAAATTACCTCCCCATGATTGAACTATTCCCTTATCAGAAGACGAATCTTTCAAAAGAATAGTTGGAGCATCACTTTCTAACTGTAAGTTAAAGTAACTTGAAGTGTCTTTTATGTGTAAAGTGGTTTCAGGACTAGAAGTCCCAATTCCCACTTTTCCATTTTCATCTACAATTAATCGCCCAACTCCTCCAGTAGCAAAGCCTACTTTATTTATATTTTCACGGAAAACTCCCGTATCAGGATCTTGCTGAAAAGAAAAAGCGGGATTATTGTCAGCTGTGGTTCCTGTTGAAAACTGTTTTGGTTGAAATGAGGCAGAATCTGTGGAAATTCGTGTTATTTCAGCAACTAAGTTCCCGTTCATTCCAAACTGAAGCTTGGTAGAGTTATTCCAGCGGAGAAACTCTTTTTCATCTTTATTAAAAAACAATGTTGGGGTAGATCCTATTAATTTAGCATTGCCATCAATATTTAAATCTCGATTAAGTATAAAATTATTGTTCAAAATGTCGTAACGTATTTTTACCCCAAGGGCTGATCCAAAATCTAAATCAACAAAATCTGACGAAGAATCATCAGCATTTATAATAAAATTATTGTTATTAACAGAATTTTCTTCTGTTACAAAAACTAACTTTGCAGAAACGGAAAGAGTTGTAAAAATTCCGCACAAAAGCACTAAAATTTTTCCGAAAAAATCCCGCGAAATTTTTATTTTTATTTTCATAAATTTCTTTAAGTTTCTTTGAAAGTAATTTAATTGTATAAAAAAAGTAAACAAGAACAAATTTTTTTACTAAAAAATAGATTTCTAGAAAATTTCGCGGGATTTTCTAGCTTGAAAAATTATCTATAAAACTTATTCTTCTCCAGTAAAATAAAGTTATAAAAATGGATAAAGCTTACGATCACCAGAAATTTGAAGACAAAATTTATAACTCTTGGGAAAAATCAGGATTAATGAGGGCTGACGAAAATTCCGCGAAAAAACCTTTTACCATCGTTCTTCCGCCACCAAATGTAACTGGACAATTGCATTTAGGACATGCCGCCATGTTGGCTATTGAAGACATTATGATTCGTCATCAAAAAATGAGTGGCAAAGAAGTTTGCTGGGTTCCAGGGACAGACCACGCCGCGATTGCTACAGAAAATGTAGTTATTAAACATTTAGGATTAAAATCTCGCGAAGAACTACCAAGAACAGATTTTTTAGCAGAAGCAAAAAAGTTCGCGAAAGAAAAACATGATCGGATTATTTTTCAAATAAAGAAAATGGGAGCTTGGTTAGATTGGAGTCGCGAAGCTTATACTTTTGACGAGGAAAGAAATTACGCTGTGAATACAATTTTTGAACGACTTTATAACGATGGATTAATTGTTCGCGGACATCGTTTAATAAATTGGTCAGTTGGAGCACAATCCGTAATCGCTGATGATGAAGTTGAATGGGGCGAAGAAATTGAACCGTTTTATTACATTAAATGTGGTGAATTTATTATTGGAACGGTTCGTCCAGAGACAAAATGTGCCGACTCACCACTAGTTGTAAATCCTTACGCCGAATATGTACGAGTAAAATATACTTCAAAATCCCGCGAAATTTCAGAGAACTTTATCCTTGTAAAAAACTGTTGGGAAAACTCTGAAGAACGAAAAAAAGTCCTTAATTTATTGGAAGAAGATGGAACTTGGGAAGTTTTGGAAACCTTAACGGGGAACGAATTAGTTGAAAAAATTGGCGAATTTGAATATGACACCTACGCTGGGAAAAGAAAATTTGTAGTAATTGCTGATGAAATCGTTGATCCGGCAAAAGGATCCGGGGCAATGACTATTTCCTGTAATCATTCGGCTGATGACTATGAGTTGGGAAAACGCTTAAAACTAGACAAATACTTTTTTGACAAAATAGATTTCGCGGGAAAAATGCTCAAAATAGCTGGTGAAGCGGAAGGAATGTCTATCAAAGAAGCGCGAAAATTCGCGGGAAAAAAGATGGCAGAAATGGGGCTTTTGACAGGAATTGATAAAAATTATTCACACCGTGTTCCGCTTTGTTACCGAACGGGCTGTATTATTGAACCAATGATTTCCCCGCAGTGGTTTATTGCTGTGGAAAAAGAATTTGTAGATAAGTTCACGGGCAAAACAACAACTTTGAAAAAACTAACTCAAGAGGCAGTTCGTGAAAAAAACATCAAAATAATTCCCGCGAAATTTGAGAAAACCTACTTCCAATGGATTGACAATCTTCGTGACTGGTGTATTTCGCGACAAATTTGGTGGGGACACCAAATACCGGTTTTTTATTGTCAGGATTGCCAGACGGAAAATGTTTTTAAGGCAAATTCTATCAAAAATCCCGCGAAATTATGTTGTCAAAAATGTG
>CAZMOH010000004.1:8468-22420 GCA_964567875.1 uncultured Candidatus Peribacteria bacterium
GTTTTTAAGGCAAATTCTATCAAAAATCCCGCGAAATTATGTTGTCAAAAATGTGGAAGTCAAAATTTAAAACAAGATGAAGATACACTTGATACTTGGTTTTCTTCAGCTCTATGGCCTTTTTCAACTTTAGGTTGGCCAGATGAAAATTCGCGGGATTTACAAAAATTCTATCCGAATAACATGCTGGAAACTGGTCATGATATTTTATTTTTCTGGGTAGCTAGAATGATTATGTTTGGTCGTTATGCGACAGGGAAATATCCTTTTGAAACAGTTTATCTACACGGGTTGGTTTGTGATGAAAAAGGACAAAAAATGTCCAAATCTAAGGGAAATGGTATTGATCCATTAGAAGTAATCAGTGAAGTTGGAGCAGATGCCGTTCGGTTAAGTTTAGTAATTGGGACAACACCAGGAAACAATATACCTATTGGAAAAAATAAGATTAAAGGATTTCGGAATTTTGTAAATAAAATGTGGAATGCGGGGCGATTTGTCCAAATGCAAATTGAAGGATTTGAAGGCACTTCTGAAGTTGAATCTAAATCACTAGCTGATAAATGGATTTTGGACAGATTTACCAAAATTTCGCGGGAAATTAATGAGCATTTAAATAAATACGAAATATCCTTAGCTGGTGATAAAATCTATCATTTTGTTTGGGATGAATTTTGTGATTGGTATCTGGAAGCACACAAAATAAAACCTAATCCACTATTTTTGCGGAAAATTTTTCTTGATATTTTAAAACTAGCGCACCCTTTAGTGCCTTTTGTAACTGAAAAGTTATGGGATATTTTAGCAGATGAGGAAAGTTTCCTTATAGAACAAGACTTCCCAGAACTAGATTTTGAAGACAAAAAATCCCGCGAAATTTTCCATAATTTACAAGAAATTATTAGAGAAATTCGCCGAGTGCGCTCTGAAAATAAAATTAATCCTAAGGAAAAACTTCAGTTTGAAATTGTTAATAATATGGAGAATGAAGAACTGAGACTTATTGAAGAGTTAGCGAAAGTTGTAAGTGGAGAAGTTGATAAAGAAAAATCTACTAAAATTTTCGCGGGAAATTCTGAATTCTGGATTGAAATTCCAATTGATGAAAAGGCTATTTTAGCTGAAATAAAAAAGCTAGAATCACAAATAGCTGGATTAAAGAATAGACTTTCGAACAAAAATTATGTTCAAAATGCGCCAGAAAAGTTAGTAGCAGAATCCCGCGAAAATTTACAAAAGGCAGAAGAGAAGTTAGCTAAGTTAAAAAATATTTAGAATCCATTTATTTCCCATGGCTTATCCGATATCTAGTTTTTCTGTTCTTTTAAATACATTTCAAATATTTTGAATTAAGTTCAGAAAATTTAATTTTTTCGCGAGATTTTTGCTTTTTTATTTTTCATTTAGTATCATTTAGGCAGTCATATTTATAATGAATAATTATCGACCAGTGGCTTCTTTAATTTTATCGGATAATTTTCCAGATGGCGAAAAATTTCTTATTGTTAAAAAGCCGCGAAAAAATCATGCTTGGCAATTCCCACAAGGGGGAGTTGAAGATGGAGAGAATTTTTTACAAGCTGCAGAACGGGAGCTTTTAGAAGAATGTGGAGAAAATTTAAGGATTGCTTTTCTTTATAGTTGGCCAGTAGGGGAGTATCAATATGATTTTCCAGCTGATTTTCAACGACATAATAAAAAATATAAAGGAGCTGTGGTTAAATTTTTTCGAGGGATTTTAGAAGACGGAGATATAGAAATTGATAATAAGGAAATAGTTGATTACAAATGGGTTAGAGCAGATGAGTTTGCCGATTTTTTTGCTCCAGAGTATCTAAGAATAATTGAAGAAATTGATTTATAATAAAAAATTTCGCGAGTTTTTTTACACACCAAATTTTATTTAGCTTTTTCTTCAAGTTTTGTAACAACTCCATTTTCACCAATTAAATGGTCATCCAAGAAATCAGGGGAATCTTCATTTTTAACAATTTCAATTAATTTTTCTACTAATTCTACTGGATTATCGGAGAAAACCATTTTGTCTCCAGGTTCTCGTTTACAAAATTCCAAAATTTGATCAATGTGATTGGCAACTCCACCGTGTCCAGTTAGAATACCAATTGGTTTCCCTTCATCATAAGCAACCGTAAACTCATTTAAAGTTCCAGTTCCACCAGGGAGAATTATTACTCCATCACAACTTCGAACATTAATAATATCGCGCATCATTAGTCCCATTCCAGTAAAAATAAACTCATCATAATGATCAATAGGAGAACGATATCGATTAACATGGGAAATTACAGAAATTCCGGGGGAAATTCCGAGACATTTTCCGCCAGATTTTTTAGCCCCTAAAGCTGCTTCATCAGGTAATCCAGGGCAAGCTCCATTAACTAGTGTGCAACCGTGTTTAGCAATTTCTGCTCCAATAATGCGAGAAGCCTTAACAGCTTTTTCGTTTCGCATAATTTCTCCAGAAGCCGATCCCATAACTCCAATTTTTAAGCGATAACCAACAATAATATCGGAAATATTTAGTGGTTCGTTTTGGTTTTGATTGATTTTTGTCATTTTTTATAAAGTTAAGAAGTGTGATTAAATAAGTTCCCACGTCTGATATGATTATCACGACGATGTAATAAACTTAATATATAAAGGAAAATTCCTATCAAAAAAGGAATTATAAATCCTACTAATCCAAATTCTAAAAAAGAATTAAAACAGGCATGAATGAGCATGGCTAATAATAATCCTTCTAAAAGTTTTTCCTCGTGAAAAAGGGGAGCACTTTTTAGATGAAATACTTTATAGATAAACTTTAAAATAGGGTGTTTATTTTCGCGGGATTCTTCTTGATAAATCTCATCGGCAAAATGAGCAATACCATAGAAGTAACCAATAATGGCGGAAAAACAAACATGAGCAATAACGGAAATTGTTGATCGTAAAATGAAAAACATTGAAAATCCCGCGAAATTTTGACTAGTATTTAGCCAAAACTTACTGATATACACAATATTCTCGACAAAAGCAAAACCTAAGGCAATAATTATTGCAAAAGAAATAGCATCTGAAACACTTTTTATTTTATTTTCATCAGCAAAGCGTAGCATTAAAAATTTCGCGAATTCTTCCAGCATTCCTACCACAACAAAGAACCAAACTTTTTCGGGGAAATAAATTGATAAAAGAGCTGTTAAAGTTCCGATAAAGGCTCCGATAGTAACAAACAAAAAAGGTGATTCGGAAATTTTTGCGAATTTTTGTTCATAAATTCGTAAAGTATTATCTCGCGAAATTATTTCTAAAAAAAACATAATTAAAGCTGAAAATAGGAAAATTGCTCCAGAAACAATAATACTTACGACAATGAATGATAGAACTGAACTGACAGTTTGGGTTCCTGCCACATTGTCTAAATATTTAAATAAGTTTAAATGTTCTAATTTCCAGATAGAAAAATCCCAGTATTTTTCGTATAATTTGATTGGAATAATAGACATCATTCCCGCGAAAAAAGTTATAATCACGTATTTTTTCTGTTCATAGTTTTGTTGTTGAAAAAAGTAAATCCAACCCCAAATAGGAATAAAAGAAATTCCCGCGAAAATTATAATGGTTTTCCAAAGCTCTAAATCAAAATTCATTTTTTTAAATTATCGGGTCATTATACCTGAATTTAAAGGAAAAATCAACGAAAATTTACATAATCTTTCTTTTATAAAGAAATAATTTATTATTGCTGACTAGTTGATTTTGTTGACTAAAAAACTTGTTCTAAATAAACTAAGAATGTTACTGAAATGAGCGTGGCTCTTAGATCTTTTTCTCCTAATCATTTCCTGCAGGGAAATTGAATACTTGTTCTCGTGGGAACAAGAATAGATTACCCACCTTGATAAACACAGGAAAATTGATCAGATGAGAGTCACGGCATTTTGGTTTTTTAGTATCTAAATTTCGCGAGATTTTTACTGAAATCCACAACTAAGAGAGACTCTTTGTTTTAAGCAAGTAGTTTTGATATTCTTTTTAAGTAATTGCAGTTCTTTTTCTAATGATTTTTTGTTACTAGAATTTTTCTGAAAAATTTGTAAGGAATTTTGTAGTTCCTGGATAACTGTTTCATTATTCTTATCAGAAATTTTCATTAATCCCTCATTAAACTTATTTTTCCCGCGAAATTCACAATATTTTATCTCGTTAATATTTTTTGCTGGTTCATTATTTCTATCAAAACAAAAAACAGGAGAATTATCGACAGGTCCTTGTGAAAAACAATCAAGTTTTTCAACTTTATCATCTTTAAAAACTTCCTTGCAGAAAAGGTTATTTAAATCTTTGAGCATAAATTTTTCATTATTCTTTTCTAAAGGAATCTTGGTATCAGTTTCATATCCTCCATTTATCAGAAATTCACGTAAATTTTCTAAATCATCATTTAATTTTTCAAACTCCTGATAATTATTTAGACTATCAAGAACAGAGCTGCGATTTTTTATAAGGTCGGTGTCTTTTTGGATAACCCATTTATCCCATAAATCACCAAAAATATTTGTTTTCAAATTTTTCGCGGGATTTTGACATCCCGTTAAGGTAAGTAGACAAATTAATAATAGAATTTTTTTCATTATGAAGAGTGTTGGGGTTTACTCAAAAAATCAGGAAATATTTCAGTTCTTAAAAATTTTAATTTTTCACGGATTAAATCTAAATATGAATTAAATTTCTGAAAATTTAAAACAGAACGATTACTTGAAAAATTATCAGAATCCCGCGAAATTTTTTGTTGAAAGGATTCTAATTGATTTTTAATAATTTTCTTCTGAATTTTATTTTTTTTAGCAATGTTTTCTAGATAAGTTGAACGATTTATAAATCCCTGATTTTCTTCAGTTTTATAAAGTGATTCCTCTAAAACATACTTATTAATATAGGCATCTAATTCTTTTAAAGGATTATAAGCCAGTTTAATAGCCTCGGGTTTATCTTCTGATTTACTTGGTTTTTCACTTAAATTTGCATCAAACCCAGGATTAGTAAATGTGCCATTTGTAGCAAAAGAATCTAGCATTTCTTTTCCAACATATTTCAACCATAAAGCATGATTATTTAATTTTTCGCGAAAAATTTTTATTCCACTTCGCCACAGTCCACCAGATAAATTGTTTTTATAATTATTAAATTTTTCGGAGAAATTTGGTAAATTTTCTGCTGTTTGAATTAACCAATTATCTTTATTGCTATCTTCAGTTGGTATTTCTGCAGAAATTTCGCGGGATTTTTTCTCAGTAAATTTAAACATAGGTCGCTGACTTTTTTCTCCAAAAATTATTTCATCAATTTCATTTAAATCTGAAACAAGATCAAAAGGTGAATCACTAGTTGTATCCTTGGCTGAATTATTACTCTTATTTCGGCCATCAGCAAAAATATAATTCAAACTAGTTTTTCGTTTCAGATCATTTTCTAATTGTAAAAGATCCATTTCTAGATTAAAACGATAAATAAATTTATTTTTAAAATCATTGAAATTTAAGAAACTATTTTTAGCAAGATTTAAAAAATTACTTAAATTTTCGCGAGAATTTAAGTTTTGACAATTTAGGACAGAATAATTTAATTTTTCTTTATCCCATAAATCGGGCCATTGCAAAGTTCGTTCACAAATTTTTGTCAGATCAACTTCATTAGTATCATTATAAATTTTCTTAAAAATCCCGCGAAAATTTTTTATATTAGTAAAACTTTGTCCATCATTTAAAACCTCGGGGTAAGATTTAGCTTGAACTGTTCCCAGCAGTATTAATAATAAAGTAAAGCCAAATACAATTTTTTTCATTATCCACCAATAGAAGAAGCTTTTAAAAATTTCGCGGGAAATGTTTCCAAGGCTTGTTGATCTTCTAACCATCTTCTTTGCAGATTTCTTGTTTTCTCTTTGATAGCCATTAACCAAGCGTGTATTCGGTAATAATGAACAAAATCTTTATACAAAATTAAAGTGTTAGTAACAGCCTTTTTAGATTTTTCCATTTCTTGTAAGAATTTATTTCTTATTTTTTTAAAATTTTGAATAACATTGTTTTTCCCATCATCATATTCAAAATTTTCGCGGGAAAACGATTTCATATCATTTGATTTTGCTAACAAAAAATTCTCGTAAGCTTGCAATTCGTTCAAAATAGTTTCACTAACGCGACAAGACGAATAAAATCTACTTGTAAATTTGCCTTGACATTTGCTACTAAAACCATTTTCTTCTTGTATTTTTTGAATATTTTTTAAAGTAATTTCGTCACAATTTTCGCGTAATTGAACTTTTTCCAATCCCGCAATATTTTGTTTTACAAAATCATTTACATAATAATTTGTTTGATTTACAGCATTTTCAAAAGCGTCATCAAATAAGCAATCAATTTTTTTTTGGTATTCAAGACATTTACCGGCTGTGCATTTCCAATCATAATCATTATTCCTTTTCTCTAACTTAAACCCGCTAATATCATCTAAGGAATATTGAATGGAACTATGTGTTTGTTCTTTGATAATTTCTGTGAAATTCTCGCGAAAATTTTTATCTAAATTAGCATAAACACTAGTTGTCAACAAAATAACAATTGAAAATAAGGGAATTAACCAAAAATTTCGCGGGATTTTTTTATTTATATTTTTCACAGTCTAATTTTAAAAAAGTTTTTAAAAATTAGCCAGTTTTTTTAAATTCTCGCTAAATTTTATAAATCAGCGAATTTCCCACATATGTTCACCAATCTTTATCAAATCCCCAATTTGAGCGCCTTCCTTTTCCAGTTTTTCTAAAACTTTCCACTTCTTCAAAACATCATAAATTCGTTCACGAGCTGCTTCGTTTTCATAAACAGTTTGGCGAACCATTCTTTCCAGTCTAGGGTTTTTGAGTTCCCACCAATTTTCTTCTTTGATTATTTTCACTTCTCGCGAATCTTCATTTTTTACTTTATCAGCCGGAGTAAATTCCTGATAATCATTATTATTTTCTTCATCAAGTACATAAGGATTATCATCTTCCTCATTTTTCGCGGGAATTTCTTTATCTAAAAACCATAGAATCTCATCAACTCCTTCGTGAGTAGCAGCCGAAACCGCTAGAGGTTTATGTCCAGTTTTTTCTGTAAATTCTTTGATTAAAAAATCTTTTAATTCATTATCAATAAGATCAATTTTGGATAAAACAGGTAAGAACTTTTTTTCTGCCAAACGAGGTGAAAATTTTTCTAATTCCTGACGAATTATTTCAAAATCTTTAATAGGATGATTACTAGTGGCATCAACCAAATGTAAAACATAACTAGCTCTTTCAATATGTTTCAAAAATTTATGACCAAGTCCTTTTCCTTCACTTGCTCCTTCAATTAATCCAGGTACATCAACAAAAATAATTTCGCGGGAATTTATTTTAGCTACGCCTAAATTTGGTACTAGAGTTGTAAAATGGTATTCAGCAATTTTAGGTTTAGCATTAGAAACAACAGAAATAAAAGTAGATTTTCCAGCACTTGGTAAACCGACAAGAGCGACATCAGCTACCATTTTGAGTTCTAATTCCAAATTAAATTTTTGACCAACATCTCCTTTTTCCGCGAAATTTGGAGCTTGTCGAATAGAACTAACAAAACCAGCATTTCCTTTCCCGCCGACTCCACCTTTGGCTATAACTACTTCTTGATTTTTTCTCACCAAGTCAGCTAGGATTTCTCCCGTTTGTGCATCACGAATAATTGTCCCAACTGGAACTTCTAATACTAAGTTTTTCCCATTGCGACCAGTCATAAGTTTTTTCCCACCAGGTTGTCCATTTTCGGCTTTGAATTTTTTTTGAGCTCGGTAATCAGTTAGAGTATGAATATTAAAAATCCCGCGAAAAATCACATCACCACCTTTTCCACCATTTCCACCATCAGGTCCACCTTTAGGAATGTATTTTTCTCTCCGAAAACTAACACATCCGTCTCCACCTTTACCTGCTTCTACAGAAATTTTTGCTTCATCTATGAACATCTTGAGCAATTTAGCAAATTTCGCGGGATTTTCAAATTTACTTTTATTTAGAAAAAACCAGGCAAAATTAAAATAATTAAAATATTGGCAATTAAGGCCACCCCAAAATAAATAAGTCGTGATTTTAAAGTAAAATATTTTTTACTAAAAACCATAGGAGCAAAAACCATCATATTCACAAGTGATATAACTGTTACTAGCCACAAAAACAATGATTTAAAAATAAATAGAGATTCACTTATATTTCCTTTCTGAAAAATTATCTGTAAACCATTTTTTATCCAAAAAATAGTTATTAAACAAAATAGAGAAACAAGAATCCAATAGAGGGCCATTCCAACTTGTGTCAGTGGGCGAGCTTTTATAACATCAACAGTTAGTTTTCGTGGATCAATCCCTATATTCAGATTTATTTCCATTATTTTTTGATTCAAACTTTTCTTTCTTTTAGTAGAATAATCCTTAAATTCTCCCCGAAGAGCTTGAATTTTAGCTTCTTCTTCTTTACTTGTGACCAGTTCTTCCATAAAAATTTTGTCATCAGCTATTTGATCGATCAATTTGTTTGTTAGGTTTTTTAAGTGATCAACAGCATTCGATTGTCTTAACCGCTCTATTAAACCCAATCTTTTTAAAATTGCTTCTTTTTCAGATCTTTTTAAATAATTTTTACTTTTTTCTAAAAGTTCGCGAATTTCTTGTGATATTATTCCAATTTCATGACTTAATAATTCCAACTCTTTTTTATCTTTTTCTGAAATTTCAATTACATCAATTTTTTTCTTTTTCTTTTTTTTCTTAAAAGCAAATGATTCTTCCTCATATAAACGGAGCCATTCATCAGGTATACCTTTAGCAATTTGTTTAGCTTTTTCTTCATAATTTAAATTAGCGTCCACAACAGATTTTAAGAAAAAATCATAATCTAATTTCAATTTTTTAAAAGCTTCATAAGCATTAATTGCCTCTATATTTCCGCGAATAGGTTTTCCATCTTTATTAGTTCCTTCAAACTCAAAAAGCATTAATCCTTCTTTAGTTTTAGCTTTACTTTCATCAAATTTTTCTAGATTAAATAAAGCTAATCCTTGTTTTTTTATTTTTTCGCGGGCTTTATTTTCATTTTCTGCAAAAACTGATCCAGATATAGGATGATTATCACTATCAACAGCTTGAAAATAAAATTTTTGCAGTTGCTCCATTTGTTTTTGTTTTTACGGGAGAATTTTAAATAATTTCTTTTAAAAAGTAAAATCCCGCGAAATTTTCTATGATTTTAAGCTGCTTGCTATAAATTCTCGAAACAAAGGATGTGGACGGAAAGGTTTAGAGATTAATTCTGGGTGAAATTGAGAAGCAATCATAAACGGGTGGTCTTTAAGTTCAACAATTTCCACCAAATTTTTATTTGGAGATTGACCAGAAATAATAAATCCGTTTTTTTCAAATTTTTCGCGGAATTTATTATTAAATTCAAATCGGTGACGATGCCTTTCTTCAATCCGATCTTTCCCGTAAATTTTATGAGCTTTGGTACCTGGCTTTATCATACAAGGATATAATCCCAAACGCATTGTTCCACCTTTTTTGCGATGAATGTTTTGGTCCTCCATAAAATGGATAACATGGTATTTTTTTCCATTTATATAACCGGCTTCTATATTATCTTCATCAATATCAAATTCTTCACTAGTGGCTTTTTTAATTCCTAAAACATTTCTAGCAAATTCAATAGCCATAATTTGTGATCCTAAACATAATCCGAGGTAAGGTTTTTGGTGTTCTCGGCAAAATTTAGCGACTTTTATTTTTCCTTCAATACCCCGATTTCCAAATCCACCCGGGACAACGATTCCCGCGACTTTTTCTAATTTAGCAAACTCTTCGGGGTCATCGTTTTCAATTTTTTCAGTATCAATCCACTCAATAACCACTTTCTTGTTGTGAAAATATCCTGCTGACTTTAAAGCTTCAATAACAGACAAATAAGCATCATCCAGGTCATTATATTTTCCGGCTAATCCAATTTTTAATTCCGATTTAGTTTTTTTGATTTTCTCTACTCCGGCGCGCCACTCATCTAAATCAAATTTTAGATCTCCTAAATTAAGTTTTCTAGCCAAAGTTTGTCCTAATCCAAATTTTTCATAATTTAAGGGAACTTCGTAAATGGAACTAACTGTTTCGGAAGGAATAACGCAATCCTCGTCAACATCACAGAAAAAAGCTATTTTTTTCAAAATTTTTCGCGGGATTTTGACGTCAGACCGTGCAAAAATAAATTCTGGAGAAATTCCTGCCGATCGTAAGGTTCTAACTGAAATTTGAGTTGGTTTAGTTTTTAGTTCTTTACTGGCTGCTAAATAAGGCAAAAGAGTTAAATGCATTGAAATCAAATTTTCGCGATATTTTTTCTTCATTTGTCTCAAAACTTCCAAAAAAGGTTCTCCTTCAATATCACCGACTGTTCCTCCAATTTCTACTACCATAATATCAACTTTCATTTTTCGTGCGGCGAGTTCAATTTTTTGTTGAATTTTCTTTGTAATATGTGGCACAATTTGAATTGTTCCACCTAAATATTTCCCTTCGCGTTCCTCGGCAAGGACTTCTGAATAAACTTTCCCGGTTGTAATTGAACAAAATTTTGACAATGGTGTATCAATAAATCTTTCGTAGTGACCTAAATCCAAATCAGTTTCCGCACCGTCATCTAGTACAAAGACTTCTCCATGCTGAAAAGGACTCATTGTCCCTGGATCAACATTTAAATATGGATCAAGTTTCATTATCGCAACTTTCAAGCCAGCCGACTTCAAAATAGCCGCTACTGAACTAGCGACAATTCCTTTTCCCAAACTGGAGCAAACACCACCCGTAACGAAAATATATTTTGTTTCTTGCATTACGGGATTTAATTTTATGCAGGTTTTTGAAAAAAGCAAAGAAAAAATTATAA
Source organism: uncultured Candidatus Peribacteria bacterium (assembly GCA_964567875.1). GTDB lineage: Bacteria > Patescibacteriota > Gracilibacteria > UBA4473 > UBA4473 > JALVIB01. Next base: position 19,474 of record CAZMOH010000004.1, read on the forward strand.
AAAATCTCGCGAAACTTTTGTTAGCCTAGAGGTTTTATTCATTTTTTCGCGGAAAATCCGCAGGACTTCGCCTTCGGCAGATAGGAATTTTTTAAAGACTAGGAGCGCTTGCTGACGCTCGCGCTCCGTCGAACAATTTTAGAGATAGAAAAAGGAATATTAGAATATAAAAAAATCCCGCGAAATTTTTTATTTTTAAAAATTTCCCGGATTTAGTCCGGGATCTTCCTTATTTTCTTTCTTAAAATATGTAAATTACGGAGCCATCAGGTCAAGCTTGGGGAATTTTTCAGTGTTTATTTTGGGATTTCCATTATTTCTTCCTTATTTTTTCGTGGGAAAATTCGCGAGATTTCGCCTTCAGCAGAGTGGAACTTGGTAAAGACGCTCGCACTCTGTCAAACATTTTTAAAGATTGGAAGAAGAATTTTAAAAGACATAAAATCCCGTGAAATTTTTCTGGCTTGCGAAATCCCGCGAAATTTTTAAAGTCGGTTTAGATTTTTTTTTAATAAATGCAAAAAGTAGAACTAATGGCTCCGGCTGGATCTTATGAAGCTTTGCAAGCTGCGATAAATGCCGGTTGTGATTCAATTTATTTTGGGATTACGCAGTTAAATATGCGCGCCAAATCTGCTAATAATTTCACTTTGGAAGATTTGAAAAAAATCGCGGAAATTTGTCATAAAAATGGAGTTAAAGCTTATTTAACAATGAATACCTTACTCTATGATCATGATTTAAATTTAATGAAAATGATTTTAGATGCGGTCAAAGAAAGTTCAATTGATTCTATTATCGCCGCAGATATCGCGACAATTCAGTATGCCCGCGAAATTGGAGTACCAGTTCATATTTCAGTTCAACTTTCTGTTTCCAATGTGGAAACAGTTAAGTTTTGGTCAAATTTCGCGGAAATTATTGTTTTAGCGCGAGAATTAGATATGAAAATGGTTAAACACATTTGTGATGAAATAAAAAAACAAAACATTTGTGGGCCTTCTGGAAAACTGATGCGTATTGAGGTTTTTGCTCACGGAGCGATGTGTGTTGCTGTTTCTGGTCGTTGCGGAATGAGTTTGTTTACGGATAACTCTTCAGCTAACCGTGGAGCATGTAAACAGAATTGTCGCAAAAAATATCTAATTAAAGATGCTGACACTGGTAAAGAACTTTTAGTTGATAATCAGTTTGTGATGTCACCAGCTGACATGTGTACCATTGATTTTCTAGACAAACTTTTAGCAACGGGGGTTTCTGTTTTAAAAATAGAAGGTCGCGGACGATCGGCTGATTATGTAGACACAGTTATTCGTTGTTATCGTGAAGCAATTGATTCCATTGAAGATGGTACTTATTCCCGCGAAAAAATTGAAAACTGGTTAGAACAAATGAAAAAAGTCTATAATCGTGGATTTTCTGATGGATATTACATGGGAAAACCAGTTAGAAAATGGAGCGGTTCGGATTCAAATCTGGCGAGCGAAGAAAAAGTATTTTTAGGCGTAGTTTCTAATTATTTCCAAAAAATAAAAGTCGCGGAAATTGATTTACAAGCTTACGACTTACAAGTTGGAGACAAATTACTTTTCACTGGACCAAAGACTGGTGTCGCTCGAACAATTGTACAAGAATTACGAAATGATAATCGCGAAGTAGTTTCTAAAATCTCGCGAAAAAATATTGCGACAATCAAAGTAGAAGCTGATATTCGTAAACGCGACAAAGTTTATGTGGTTCGTGAACGAAAAATTAGTCAAACCTGTGCTTGTTCCTAAAATCCCGCGAAAAAATGACTAAAAAAGTAAAAGTTTCTCACTACCGAGATAAATGTATTGGTTGCGGAGTTTGTGCGCAAGTTTGCCCGCAAAACTGGACCATGAGCAAAAAAGACGGAAAATCAGTTTTAAAAAATTCTGTCAAAAAAAAGAATTGTTTTGTTGGAGAAATTGAGCCTTTTGATTTAGAAGCTAATAAACAAGCGGAAGCTGGCTGTCCGGTAAAAATTATTAAAGTTAACAATTAAAATTCTTTATCTTTGTTTTGATGCATCACTAAGGCGTGCTTACTTTCATCAGAGTTTTTGTTAGCAGGGCAAATTTGTGTGCATAATCCACAATCTTTACAAAAATCAGTATTTACTCCAATCATATTGCCATTTTCATCGAGGATGATTGCTTCATCAGGGCAAACAGTCCAACACAAGGTGCAATTTATGCAATTTTTTGCTACAAATTCCAAAGTCTTATTAACCCAATTTCCCGTTTTATAATTTTTAGTACTTCCGGGTTGGTCAATTATTCCACCCAATTTCGCGGATTTTTGAACTTTCTTATTGAAAATTGTCTTTTTTTTAGTCATTTTTTATTTCTTTAAAAAACTTCTTGAACTTCTTTAAATCCTCGTTCAAAGCTTACTAGATTTTTTTCAACAATATTTACTGGAAAGAATTTTAATAAATGTTTTTTCAGATTTTCGCGAGATTTTGCTAAATCCATTTCCAAAACTTTTGTTAAAGCACCGACGATTGTAACATTAGGAATATCTCTTGCAATTGTTTCTAAGGCAATACCAGAACCATCTATATGAAAAATTTTTCCGCGAAATTTTCGCCAATGAGGAGAGCGTTGCTTTTGTTTAGCATTAACCAAAATAAAACCATCATCGCGCAAACCATTGATAATTTCTTCGTAACCAAGTTCAGCTGTTGCCAAAGTTTTATCAAAAAGAACAACTCCGTCTACTTCTAATGGTTGGGCAGGATCATTGATAAAATCCCGCGAAATTTTGGAAATTTTATTAAAAACTTTCACAGCTGCTCCGCGTTTTTCGGCTCCAAAATCAGGGAAACTGTTTGCCCAAAATCCCAATTCAAAGACATTTTCTGCAAGAAAATTAGCAGCTGTTATGGCGCCTTGTCCTGCTCGGGAATGCCAACGAATTGTTA
>CAZMOH010000005.1:0-7763 GCA_964567875.1 uncultured Candidatus Peribacteria bacterium
TATTATTCAGATCGTATTCTAGGGAAATATTTCCTCCAGAAATTTGTCCTTCATTGAAAGTAACATCAGAAGCTTTTAATTTAGTTAATTCCTTATTAGTAATAGTGATATTTTTTTTAGAAATTTCGAAGCCTATAGAATTTAATAAGTCTTTTAAAAATTGTTTATTAATAAGAGCTTCTCGCGAATTTTGTTGAATTATATTGGAGTTATCATTTTGATTTTCAGAATTATCATCAACTTGAATGGACTCAAATTTTCCTTCAATTTCTTTCATCCAAGAAGTTAGAGCATTTGGACTTAGGTAATTTATAGTAGCACTTCCTAAAGTTAGTCTTTTAAAAAAATCATTCTTATAATCATAAATTCCAAATATTTTTCGTTTTCCTGTCTCTTTATTTTCAAATTTTGTTTCAAATTTTAAGTAGGTCTTGGTTGTCCTGAATGTGTTTATATTAATATTTATTCCTGATTTTTTTAAAAAATTCCAAAGTGCTTTTGAATTTTTTATAAATTTATTATTTTTAATTTCCTCTTTAGGTTTAATAATTAGCTCATCCAGTTTATTTTCATTTTCTTTTTGTAATTTTAATTGCTCAGCTTCTTGTAAGCTTAACCCAGATGTTCCAATTAGATTTATGTTATCAATTAATTTATTTAAATTTTTATCTTTAGAATTTCTTTTTTGAAAATCATTTAAATCAAAATTATTTAATAAAAATTTAATGATATTTTTATTAATTTTTCGCGAAAAATCATCTTCTTCATTGATGTATTCTGAAATTATCTCCAGTAAGTTTTTTATGTTTTCTATTTTTATTTTTTCTAAATTATCATTTTTATAAATTTTTAATTCTAATCTAACTAGATTTTCATAAGTTTTTATCATAATATCAGGAATTTCTGTATTGGTGAAAATTTGACTTTTAAGTAAATAAAAGAAACGGCGGCGGAGAAGAGAAATTTTCGCGGGATTTTGTTTAACTTTTTCTAAGTTTATTTTCTTTAGATTTTTAGAAAATAAAGTTATTTCTTTTTCAACAGAATTAATGGATGATTGAGAGTTAAGTAGTTCGACCCTGTTCATTATGGTTTTTAACTTGTTAATATTTTTATAACTTTGTTTTTCCCAAAGATTATTATAAATGTATTCAGCAGAGTCATTTTTTACGTTTGGTAGCCATATTTTTTGTGATTCTTCAAACAATTTCCATTCTTTATTATTCAATAGTTTTTTATGAAAATTTGCATCTTGTAGCTTCATATTCAAATCTAAAATGGTGGTTTTGGCTATATTTGCACTTACTTTGTTATCTTCATCAATTAGTTGTTTTAAATTAAAAACTTTTTCAAGAAAATCTTTTATTTCTGAAGAATGTTTTTTATTGCTAATTATTTGCGAACTAATAGATTTCAGACTGTCTAGAGAGTGCTTTTGCCATAATAAGGGGATTTTTGTAGCAAATTTTTGGAAAGAGTTTCGTAAAGATCTTATTTCGGATACTCCATTTTTTAAATCTTCATATAGTGAATTTTCCGTCTTAATTAAGGATAATTTTAAATCTTTACTAATTTCGTAATAAGATTTTCCCGCGAAATTTTCTATTTTATTCTCATCTAATAATAATTGTGTTTCAGAAGGAATAAGAAATGAACTATTTCCATTTTTTGGATATAATTTAATAGCTCGACCATAGTTTAATATTTCTGTTAATTTCTTTTCTGAATCTCGTGAAACCACAACATTTGATCCCTGATAACGAAGTATGAAGTTGCCAAAATTAAGATAATTTATATTCAAATTTTGCTCATCAAAAAAACTTCCAGCTAAAAAAAGTTTTCCAGATAAAATTTCGCGGGATTTTTCATTTATATTAAATTTACTGCCTTTAAAGATACGAATGAATTCTCCATTATCAGTAAAAATGTCAGTATATTTATTTGATTCTTTTTTGCCAATTAAAGTAAAAGGATTCTTTTCCATAAAGGAAATTTCAGAATATTTTTGATATTCAGAAAAAATCATCCCTGAAAAAATCAAAATTGCTAATCCCGTTCCGACTGCATACTGCCAAAATTTCATTTCTATTTGTTTTTTCTTCAGAATAATAAGTCAAAAACAGTTATGATGCAAGAAAATATCTTTTTAATCGTAATAAAAAATGATAAAAATCCCGCGAAATTTTTGGAAATTTGATTTTCTAAAAAAAACAATTGAAATTATTTGTAAAATGTTCACAATAACTAAGAAATGAAAGGAATTATTTTAGCAGGCGGAACAGGATCAAGATTGTTTCCTAGTACAAAAGTGACTAACAAACACTTGCTTCCGGTTTATGATCGGCCGATGATTATGTATCCAATTCAAACCTTAAAAAACTCAGGAATTCGCGAAATTTTAGTTATTACAAATTCGCAAAATGCTGGCGATTTCTTGCAACTTTTAGGATCAGGAAAAGAATACGGGATTAACTTAACTTATAAAATTCAGGATGGGTCTGGTGGAATTGCTCAAGCATTGGGATTAGCTGAAAATTTCGCGGGAAATGATAATGTTGCGGTTATTTTAGGAGATAACATTTTTGAAGCAGATTTTGCGGAAGATGTGATGAATTTTAAATCAGGAGCGAGAATCTTTATTAAACACGTTGACGATCCAGAACGATTTGGGGTGGTTGAGATTGGGGAAGCTGGAGTTGTTCGTTCTATTGAAGAAAAACCAACTTTACCTAAATCTAATTTTGCTCAAACGGGACTTTTCCTTTACGACAATAAGGTTTTTGATTACATAAAAGATTTGACTCCTTCCGAGAGAGGAGAGTTTGAAATAACGGATGTTAATAAAATTTATTTAGAAAACAAACAACTTACCGCCAGTAAGGTTGATGGGATGTGGATTGATGCGGGGACGCACGAAAGTCTTTTAGAGGCTTCAATTTTAGCTCAAGAGGCTTTTGATCCTGCTAAAATAAAAGAAATGCGTGCTCAAAAAGCCCTTAAAAAAGCAGCGCGAGAAAATAAATCAGTTACAGCGGGAATTGTTATTAAAAATTCCGCGAAATATATTATTCCAGCTTTGGAATCATTAACCAGCCAGGATTATGAAAATTTAGAAATAGTTGTTTTTGATAATAATTCTACAGATGAATCGTTAGATTTAATTCGTGAGAATTTTCCAGAAATAAAAATAATTGAATCTCGAAAAAATCTTGGTTTTGCGAAGGGACATAATGCAATTTTGGCTGAAAGTGAGTCAGATTTTTATGCTTGTTTGAATATTGATATGATTTTTGACCAAAATTTTATTTCAGAGTTAGTTAAAGCAATTGAAGAAAAACCAGTTTATGGAGCAGCTGGAGGAAAAATTAAGTACTGGGATTTCGCGAATTTTGAAAAAGGTTCTTCATCACAGGGAAAAACTAATTTTATTGATACGGTTGGATTAAAAATCTTAAAATCTCATCGCTTTGAAGATATCGGGCAAGGAGAAATGGATTATGGACAATTTGATAAATCCCGCGAAATTTTTGGAGTTTCGGGAGCAGCGGTTCTTTACCGACGAAAAAGTTTAGAAGATGTCGCTTTTACCAATGAAAATGAAGAAAAAGAGTATTTTGATGAGTCAATGTTTATGTATAAGGAAGACATAGATTTAGCTTACCGTTTGCAATGGGCTGGCTGGAAAACAAACTATAATCCAAAGGCTGTTGCTTATCATGATCGGACAATTATGGCTCGTGGTAAAACGGCTTTAGAAATAATTAAAAATCGTATTAAGAAACCAAAAGAAGTTAATCGTCGTTCATATTTAAATCATCGTCTACTTTTGAAAAAGAATTTTTCAAATGCTTTTTCCTCAGATATAAAAAATGCTACTTCTTGGTATAATTTAAAAGTTTTTCTTTATATTTTAATTTTTGAGACTGAGCTTTTAGGGGTTTGGTGGAATATTTTTAAAATGCGTAATCGTATTCAGAAATGGCGACAAAAGATGCCCCGTCGTGTTTCAGAAAAAGAAATAGAGCGCTTAATGCAAGAATAGATTAATTATTCCTTGTTTACCAGTTCTATAAGTTTAGAAAATTTCGCGGGATTTTAAATATTATCTAATTCAGCCAAGATTTCATCTTCATTTTCTTCAGCTTTTAATTGTTGTTCACGAGCTTTTAAAGCTGCTTGTTTTTCCTTCCATCGTTTTTCCATTTGTGCATTTTTCTTGGCAATCTCTTCAGCGCTAAGTTGTTCAGTTTTATTTACTTGATATTTAGCTTCAATCTCAGCTAGTTTTTGTCTTTCTTTTAACAAAATCTCGCGAAGTTTTTCAACTTGCTGGATGTTCATTGTTTTAGTTAGATCAAACCAATACTGTCTTTCTCCATCATTCATAGATTCAGAACGTATAATTAAATCAACTAACTCTTGGTCTTCCTTGAGCATATACTCAGGAATATTAAAATCCTGAATAGTTTTACCAGTATTTGGCGTTCGGATTTTACTCAAATCAATAACAACAGATGTTGTTTGACTACTTGATTGTCCAGTGTTTGCTGTAGATGCGTTGAATGTTTGTCCGGTAGTGGTTGTTGTATTATCTGTCATTTTTATATTTGTCTTTTGTTAAATTATATGAAATTTCGCGTGATTTTTAAAATTTATTTTCTAAAGAGTTTTTAAAAACTTAATTAGTCCTTGAAAGGAAGTAAAATCTTGATTCCAGTCCCAATTAAATAATCCACCACTACGCACTCCTTTAATATCAACTTCAAAAGTTCTTCGTTCTTTCCCATCAGTTATTTGCTTCCCTTCATCATCCCAGTAATCAGTATCAGTTGTTTCTTTTGTTTTAACTCCGCCTTTTATTTTATCTACTTTATTTATTAAGGTTATTAGATCATCCCTGGTAATTTTGTTCAAAAAGAATTTTTTATCTAAAGTTAATAAACTAGTGAACGGTTCCTTAAAATTTAAATCGTCATTTTCTGGATGTTCAAGTAAAGATTCTTGATGTTTATTTATAAAATCTATATCAATACTTTCGTCAAAAATACCATCAATATTTTCTTCTGGATTTTCACTAATACCGAGTAGTTTAGCTAGTTCTTGTTCTCGATTACTTGGTTTTTGTAAATTCTCAATAGAATTATTGTTCCAACTAGTAATTTCGCGGGAAACTGTTCCTTTTTTATAAATAAGTTTTTTGTTTTTCTTATCAATTGAGATGTTTCCAGAGTTAGCATTTTCTGAAATAAATTTCCAGTTATCAAGACTAACTTTGTCATAAATTATCTTGCTACTATTAATCCAATCTAATATTTTTACAGAATTGGTTGTTTGCCAGCGTGTAAATTCATCTGGACTAATTTTTCCAAAGCCATTTCCTAAATCAGCAGCTGTTTGGTTGGAACTGGTAAGTGTTTGGTAATCACTTTCGCTACCAAAATCAATAAATTTGCCATATTTCCCGCGAAATTCTGCAAAATCTTTAATTTTTTCTTTATTTTGGGGTTTTAGCCATTCTTCTTTTACAGTTTTTTGTTTTTCGGATTCTTCTTTGTTTTTTCTTAATGTATCAAGTTCGTTATGTAGTTTGGAATTTGATTTATCTTTATCTTTTTCGTTTTTTAATTTTTCATTAGCCCAGTTTTTAAATATCCCTAATTTTAGGCACAATTTTGCTAATTTTGTTAAAAAGTTACTTAACCAATTCATTCCTTTTTCCATTGGTTTAATTCCAGAATCTTTATCTAGCCATTTTTGAAACGTTTTTCTAGTTTGTCCGTTTTTTAAAGCTTCACGATACTTTTCTCCATAGTCTGTATCTCCAAGTAAATTTTTTCCATCATATTCTGGAGGGATTGTTCCTTCTAAGCGGACCAACATTTCTAGATCAGGACTCCCATCTTTCCATTCAAGTGGTCTAGATAGATTCTTAATTCCCGCGAAATTTATATTTTTTCCAGAGAGTAGTTCGGTCATTTTATTTTTAAACAGTTCCTCAACAGAGTTGGCTGTTTCTACATCTTTTCTACTAAATTTAAAGTTCTGAAATGGTTCAGGCATATTATTCATAACTCCAGTAAATATATCCTTGGCTGACAACATTACTCCATTTATTAGTCCGACAGATTCTGCTTTATTGTTTAGTTTATTAAGAATTTTAGTTTTTAGAGCTTGATAACCATTTTTTGAGTTTTCAAAATTGGATAGCTTCTCTTTAATACTAGTTCCTTCATATAATCCCATATTCCAAAAAAAGTTTGGTAATTCTGTTTGATAATTTTTATCATTTATTTCAATTCCAAAATTTTCTTTATAAGTTTTTAAATCGGTTTCAAAGTCTCGTGGTGGGTAAAATTCCGCGAGAAAATTAGCTAAATCCTTATTTCTAGACCAAAGTTTTTCCATTTCAGAAGAAACTTCTTTATCATCAGAAGGCAATTTTGGTTTTTCCAATTCAGAAATAAATTCTTGAATAGCATAATCAATATCTTTGGGTTTGGCTGTTCCTTTGGTGCGAGCTATTTTAGCAAATTCTTCTAACATAGTCCCAATATCCAAATTTACAGAATTAAGTTCACGACTTAAAACAGTTATTATCTTATCTTCAATATTTTCGCGGGATTTTCCAGCAATAGCTTGTTGTTCCAATGTCATAATTTCAGGTAGAGCTTTTTCTAAAGCAGATTTCAGTTTATTTAATTGTGAATTATCTGGTAGAGATGAAATCTGCTCAATAATGATCATTAAATGTTTTTTTGTTAGTTTCTGTGATTCTGCGAATTCATCTAAATCCAAAACATCGTCATTATCAATTTCTTCATTTTTATTAGTACCATCAGGATGAATAGCCATGTTTAACCCAAGTTCTAATTCAATCTTATTTAAATCAGAGTTATCAACCGTTTCTCTTAAAACATTACTAACATATTTTTCAGATAAATTAGAATTAGCTTTTGTTTTACCATCTAAAAGATTTTTGCGGAATTTATTCAAATTTTCGCGGGATTCAGTTAGAGCCTGACTGAAATCAATATCCTTTTTTAAATCTTCTAATTTTTTGCTGCTTTTTGTTTTGGCAATATCTTTCATTTTTTCTAGCGAACTTTTTACAGCTTCGGCAGAAATCACTTCAGAGGTGGGATTTGCATAAACAAATCTTTGTTTACTAGTGGAAAATTCCGCGAAATTTTGGTTAGAAAGATTTTTCATTTTATAATTTAGCTAGTTCTTCCGCGAAAGCTTTATCAAAGTGGTCTTGTTCAATTTTTTCGCGGGATTTTATATTTTCATCAATTTTTTGAATTCTTTTCATAGCAATTTTTTTTGGATCAAACATATGTCGATGTCCTGATCGCATACTTCTTTTCCAGAATTGTTGATGATATTTTCGAAACATTTTTAATTAGATTTGTTAATTAATCTGAAGATTATACCAGAAATCTCGCGAAAAATCAAATGTTACTATTTTAAACAAAAAAAGCACTCAACTTAGTTGAGACTATTTCTATAAATGAAAACTTCGTGGAACTATGGAACTCTTAACTAAAAATATCACTCCCAACTGCTCTTTCTACAATTTTTGAAAGGCGCTTTACTGCAAAACTATTCTTTCCAGACTTAGAAGAACTTGGTGATGGCACTGGAATTAGAGCTGGCAAGGATCTTTTATTTAATTTTCTTAAAAGATCATCTGGTAGTTCTTTAAAAAACTCTTCTTCAACATAAATTACCGCATACTCAGGAATTTGTAATTCTTCGTTAGA
>CAZMOH010000005.1:7773-18465 GCA_964567875.1 uncultured Candidatus Peribacteria bacterium
AAAAGTATTAGCAATCCTTTCAATACTTTCTCGAGCTTCATCAATATTAGTAATAGGAAAAGTATCCGCCCCAATAGCTTTATAAATAAGAATTGAACTATCTAATCCAACTACGGCCAATTTATATTTTGTTGTCATTCTTAAATATGTTTAAGAGTTTCATAAATTTTTTCTGAATCCATACCATAAAATTTTGCCATCATTACATACTTTATTTTTCGCGCGTTTTTAATTCTCTGATGTAAATAAACCAAAGGAATTTCTATTTCGCCTAAAGCGTCTGTTTCTGACATTTTTAGAAAAAAATCCATTTCTTTAGATAAAGCCCTCTCTAAACTGATGATATTTTTATCTATTGAGTTATTTTCAGACAAAACCCCTTCTAAAAAGTATAATTCATGTTTTTTAAATAGGTTTTCAAGCTCAGATATTTCAGAAATTTCCGTAAAATCCTGAAAAGGAATTTTCCCATGAGGTAAAAACATGTCTTCCGTAAATTTTGTTTTAAAAACCAATAAATTTCGGACAAATGTTTTAATATTGGTTTCATCAGCCATTCTAATTAGCCATTTTTTCAAAAAAGGAACCCCTTTCCCTTCTGATATTCGTTTTAAAAAATTAAAATGAGCTTTATCTAAAGCTAATTCTATTTTTTTAAAATCACCCGTTTTAGAAAAAATATTTTCTGCCTCACTAAGAACTTCGCGATATTCTCGCGGGATTTTTCGAATAAATTCTTCTTTATTTTGAAAGATAATCCCTTTAATATCATTTATATCCAGAGACCCTAACCAATTAAAACCATTGTCTTCTGATGAATCCTCAATATCATCTTTTTTTTCCACAAATTTAATTTTCAAAGCTCGTTTTAGATTATTTAAATCAAAATTTTTCCAAATAAATTCAAATGATTCATCATTGTCTGCGCCATCTAAAATCATTTTTTTGGTTTCTAAAAGCCCCTTATGGATTATCTTTAAGAAATCTTGCGGTTTAGTTGAATCATCAAATTGACTGGCATATTGTAACTCAACAAGTACCCGAAAAGCTTCAGCTGGAGAATTAGCCATAACCATTCTTTCTAATTGAGAATCTGATAAGAGCTTTGATTTTAAAGCACTAATCCGCCCGCTGAGAAATAAAAATTCTTTAGTCATTTTTAAATTAGATTCAATTTTTCCGCGAAAAATGAACGGATTTCATTGTAAAATTCTGATAATACTAAGTTTTCAAAAGTATTATCTATTTCAGCTTTTTCTAGTTTGGCAATAAACCCACTCTTAACTGATTTATCTACTTTAATCTTAAATCCTTGTGGTATAACTTTTTTAAATAATTCTTGTTTTGCTGATGGAACAAGAATTTCTCCATTCTTTGCTGTAATATTAGCAAATAATTTCTTTAAAATTTCCTCATATTTATCATCAGGTAATTTTGATAAATATTCCACAAAAGAATTTAAAGATCTGGTAATTATTTTGTGTTTAACTGTTAACATTTTCTGTTTTAGTTCTCGACGAGCCATAGCCTCTACTTTATTGGAAACTTTTTTTATAGCTTCTTCTTTTTTTAAAGATAGCTCTTTTAGTTCATTAGATTTCTCTTCTTCAAATTTTTCAAATAATTCCTGTTTTTCTTGTTCTAATTTTTTTTGAATTTGAGAAATTTCTAATTTTGCCTCATCTAGAATCTTTTGTAGAATATCTTGTAATGACATTTTAAAATAAATTTAAGAAATTTTTTCGCGGGATTTTTTAAGCCAAAGCCGCATTAACAATAAAGATTGAAATAAGCAAACCGAAAATTGCGTAAGTTTCAATTAGAACAGACATTGTAATTGCTCCACCAAAAATAGACTCATCTTTAGCTAATCCGGCAATAGAAGAGGCCACTACTTTTGCCTGATAAATAGCTGTAACCATTCCTAAAATACCAATAATAAATCCCGCAATTAAAAAAGCAAGACCATTACCGATAGTCAAATCAACAATATTACCAGACATTGCTCCAATTTTATTTAAAATCATAATAGCAATCAAAAGTCCATAAATACCCTGTGATCCAGGTAAAACAACCATTGTAACTAGTGATCCAAACATACTTGGTTTTTCAGCTAAAACTCCAGCTGCTTTTTGTCCAGCTGTACGAATTCCAATACTTGATCCCATTCCAGCTAAAACTACTGCTAAAAAGGCACCTAGTAGAGATAAAATCAATCCCCAATCAATTGATGTTGCTAGCGTTGTTGTGTTTTCCATTTTTTAAAGTGGTTAGAAAATAAATATATAATTTTTTAAAAATTAGGAACGAAATAATAGATATTTTTTAATGCGTGTTAATGGTTTGAATTTTTTTGCTCCACCAGAATAAAATACACCAAAAAACTCAATAAATTGTAAACGCATTGAATGAATAAATGCCCCCATAGAAGATAGTCCAAAATTAATAGAATGTCCAAAAATTAGGAAAGCAATCATTAATAGAATACCAGCAATACCTGGCAACATGTCTCCTAAGACTAAGGCTGTCATATTCATAGCTGAACCAATGATCCCTGTTGACAAACCTAAAGCCATCAAGCGAGAATAACTCAACATATTAGAAACATAATCCATAATTCCATATAATCCTAAAACACCAAAAACTAACTTTAAAATAACTGCTACAACGGGGTTTTTATGTGTTTTATCTCGCCCCTGGGTTAAAATAAGAATTACCATGCCTGTCATCATGCAATAATACATAATATTTTTAGGTAATCCTATTTTATCAGCTAATGCCCATCCAACCAAGGATAAAATAAAAAAGAACCAGGCCGCTGAATCAGCAAAAGCTGCAACATAATCTTTCTTTGATAAATTCTTTATAAATTCCATAACTAAACCAAACAATAACTGAACTAATCCAATAGCAAAAGTAGCTAATAGAAAAGTCATAGCTCCAGTCCCTTTCATGGGATCCAATAATTGTCCGCGAAAAACTAGATCTCCAGTATTATTCATTGTAGTTAAAAACTCAGGAGCTTGTTCTGGAGTCATACCAAAGTATCCCCCTAAAACAATTCCGCCACCGATAGCAGATATACCTAAAAGGAATATCATCCACAAAGAAGTTTTAGCTTCTTTTGAAAATTTACCAAATAGTAAAAAGAAGCTTGCAATTAAAAATAAAATCATTCCATATCCCACATCAGAAAGACAAATCCCAAAAAATATAATAAAAAATGGAGTTAATCCTGGGGTAGGGTCAATATCTTCTTCTTTTGGAGATCCATACATTTCGGTAATTAATTGAAAAGATTTAGCAGCTCCCTTATTTTTCAATAAAGTAGGAGCTTTTTCTGTTTTTTCTTTTTCAATTCTTTCAATAGATACATCCCCAACAAACACTTGTTTAATCCAGTGTTCTAATGGTGAAAATTTGTCTTTAGGCATCCATGCTTCAAAAGCAAACAAATACTTTGAAGCATAAACATCTTTTTTTACTTCATCTTCATCTCTTCGCCAAACATAAAAATCGTAAACTAATTTTAAATTATCTAAATTCTCAGCTAATTCTTTTTTTCGTAATTCAGCTTCCTTAAGGTAATTTTTATTATTTACAATTTCTTCTTCTAAATTTTTTAAAATATCAGCTACTTTTTTTCCAGAAAATTCTGCAAACTCAGTACCTAAATCTAACTCTTTAAAAGCAAACTCATACAGAATACTTTCTACTTCATTAGAAATTTCCCGCAAATAAGTTAATCGAAAAAGAGTTTCCCGCTTATCAGATTTGAAAATATCTATATCAATTAAATTAGTCTTTTTGGCAAGTTTTTCTAGAAATTTATCCTTTTTGGATGTAGCAATTTTACCAAAAACGGTTTTCACTTTTTCTGTATCTAAATTTTCGCCTATCTTAAAACTAAATCCCGCGAAATTTTTCAATTTTTCAATTTTTTTAGAATCTATAGTTATTTCATTCTCAGCTCTAACTTCTTTTTCTTCTATTTCAGAACATTCTTTAATAATTTCTTTTGCTTTTGATTCAAACTCATTAAATTTTTTTCTAGCTTCTTTTTCCGACATTATTAATTTCCCTCCAGTCAAAATTGATTCAAGTTTGTTTTTCTTTGAAGCATAAGGAGACAGGAATTTTATAGCGAATTCAACATTTGCTAAATCAAAATCATCCACTCTTGACGGTTTCATTTCTTCAACAGAACTTTCAAAAAAATCTGGATTCTCTTTTATATGTAAGATTCCACGTCGTTGAAGTTCTTTTATTAAAATATCATAATGACTTCTCAACCCAACGATTCGAACCTTCTGTAATTCTACTTTTGCCATTTTAGATAAGTGATAAAAAGAATTTTACTCCTTCATCCATAAACTCCGATAAAGAATTTATTTTTTCTGACTCAAATTTTTTTACTTCTACCTCTCCTTCAGCTACTTTTTCTTCATAATTTTCTTTGGCTTTGATTTTAGCTTTTTGCAATTCTTGTCGCATTTTTTCGCGAGCTTCTGCTAATTCTTCCTCTTTATTTTTTTCTAATTCTTGTTTGTATTTCAATAAATCAGACTGCGCTTTCTTGATAGCTTTTTCTATCATTTCTGCTGTTTTTTGTTCTGTTTCCTTTACTTGTGCCAAGAAATTGTTAGCCATTTAATTCTTTATTAAGAAACTTTCCGCGATATTTTGGCAAAGCGCTTTTAAATGTCAAACGATTTTGTAAGTTTTTTTGAAAAATCCCGCGAAATTTTTATTTATCAATAAAAGTAAAAATGTTTATGATACAATTACAAAGAAAATTGTATCTAAAATTAAACTGTCATCTGACCTAATCTAGAAATCTAATAATAAGGAATGAACAAACAAGAAGCTAAAATTCGTATTAAAAAACTTCGCGAAAAAATA
Source organism: uncultured Candidatus Peribacteria bacterium (assembly GCA_964567875.1). Classification (GTDB taxonomy): domain Bacteria; phylum Patescibacteriota; class Gracilibacteria; order UBA4473; family UBA4473; genus JALVIB01. The sequence continues at coordinate 12,676 of CAZMOH010000005.1, forward strand.
TTAGAAGCTAATCAGGCCTATTTTAATGAAAACCGTGAAATCATTCCCGAATCAGTCCGAGACCAACTCAAAAAAGAACTAATTTCTCTAGAAACACAATTTCCCGAATTAATTACTCCAAATTCACCAACCCAACGTGTGGGAGCTCCTTTAACAAGTAAACTTCCTAAAATAAAACATAAGTCGCGAAAATTTTCTTTAGCCGATATTTTTGAAGCGAGCGAGGCAAGAGATTTTGACGAACGAATTAAGCGTTTTTTGAAAAAAACGCAAATTGAATATTCTTGTGAATTAAAAATTGATGGGATTAATGTGACAGTTTGGTATGAAAGAGGGAAGTTGGTGCGAGCAATTTCTCGGGGAGATGGGAAAATAGGTGAAGACATTACACACACTATTAAAACCTGCAAAAATCTCCCGCTGGAATTACCTTATGATATTGATTTAGAAGTTAGTGGAGAATGTTTTATTGCTAAGAAAAATTTTGAAAAAATAAAAGAAAAATCCCGCGAAAATTTTGCTAATTCACGGAACTTGACTGCGGGAACGGTGCGCCAGCTTGATCCACAGATTGCCGCAGAGAGATACTTGCAAATTTTTCTTTATACTTTGGGAGAATATGATTTTTCTCGTGTTAGAGACAAAAATTTCGCGGGATTTTTTATCAAAAATCAAACAACATTGTTCAATTTTTTTGATCATGTTGGATTGCCTCACGAAAGTGATTTTCAGGTTTTTGATAATATCGAAAAAGTGATCAAATTTTGTGAACAATGGAGTAATAAAAAATCCCGCGAAAAATTATGGTACGATATTGACGGGATTGTAATAAAAGTTCACGATTTTAAATTGCGAAAGAGATTGGGTTATACCGCTAAAACAGCGAAATATGCAGTAGCTTGGAAGTTTCCGGCTGAGGAAAAATACACTAAATTGTTAGATGTGCATTTTCAAGTCGGTCGCACCGGAGCAATTACTCCAGTGGGAATTTTAAAACCTGTAGAAATAGCAGGATCAACAGTTTCTCGAGCTACATTGCATAACGCTGATGAAATTTCGCGAAAAAAAATAATGATTGGTGATACGGTAATTGTACGTAAAGCAGGAGATATTATTCCTGAAATTTTAGAACCACTAATTGATTTAAGAACTGGAGAGGAAAAAGTAATTGAATTCCCGCGAGATTGTCCAGAATGTGGAAAACTTTTAGATAATTCAGAGAAAATTACTCGTTGTTTAAATCTTAACTGTCCAGCGCGACATCGTGAAAATCTTTTGTATTTTGCACAAACACTTAAAATTGACGGACTAGGAGAAAAAACAATAAATGCTTTATTAGAGCTGGATTTAGTTCATTCACCAGCTGATTTTTGGAAATTAACCCAGTGGGACTTAGTGCAATTACCAGGTTTCAAGTTTAAAAAAGTAGAGAACTTGTTATTAGCTTTGGAAAAACGAAAAAAATTGTATTTGTGGGAAATTTTTGCGGGTTTAGGGATTCGTTTAGTGGGAACGGAAAATGCTAAACTTTTGGCAAATTTTTTTCGCGGGAAATTTGGGGAAATTTCGATGAGAGAATTTTTGGATGTTATAAATTTATCTCACCCCAACCCTCTCCTAGGAGGCGAGGGAGTTAAAAGAGAAAATTCTGCTAAATTTTCACTAGAAGAATTATCTAATGTTGACGGGATTGGACAAAAAGTAGCGGAAAGTTTCTATCAATTCTTGCAAAACAAAAGAACACAAAAATTATTCAAAGATTTTATTGAGTTAGAAATTAATTTAATTTGGGAGAAAGAAAGCAGTGGTGGAATTTTTGCAGGGAAAAAGTTAGTTATCACTGGTAGTTTTGCAGGAATTTCGCGCGATGAGTTGAAGAAAATTATTGTTCAAGAAGGAGGAAAGGTCTCGTCAGCAGTTTCTTCAGCAACTAATATTTTACTAGCAGGGGAGAAAGCTGGATCAAAATTAAAAAAGGCAGAGGAGTTGGGGATTGAGATTTGGAATGAAGAAAAACTTTTACAAAAATTAGGAAAATCCCGCGAAATTTTTACAACACACAAAGAAGAAAGTGAGAATTTAAGTTTGTTTTAAATTACTTTTTAAAATTTCTATATTTGGGGGGTTTTTTAAAATTTGATTAGTAAAATATCCCCAGCACCCTGAGAATTCTTTAAAACTTAGAGAATTTTTTAAAACTTGCTCTACCTTTTCTGGAGTGGAACCAGTTAGATTTGCGAGATTTTCCAGATTAGCTTTGTAAGCTCCGCAACCAACATGATTTTTAGCAGAACAATGTTTTTTAGACATTAGTTTGGGTAAAGGGTTATTTTTCCAATTTTACTATTTACTGTTTTTGCTACTCGACACATACACTCCTCTACAGGTCGGAAATCTTCGGGGTTTAATCCTTTAGCATGTAATTCTCTTTCAGGAATTTGAGTATTATTATCTAGCCAATAATATTTTTCATTATCATTCATTTGAATTTTAATAAAGAATTCTTCTTTATTTTAAAATAAACAAAATAAAAAGTCAAAATTTTCTTATTTTTTAAAATAAGTTAAAATTCTCGCGGGATTTTTTAAAATCACCTTAATCACCTTTATTAGGTGTAAGTAATAATCAAGAAATGACTAAAAAAATATTGGTAACAGGTGGGGCAGGATTTATTGGTTCAAATTTTATTCATCATCTTTTAAAGAATCGAGACTGGGAAGTTGTTAATTTGGATTTATTAACTTATGCGGGAAATCTCGCGAATTTATCGGATATTGAACATCTTCCGAACTATAAATTTGTTCAAGGAGACATTGCAGATAGAAAATTTATTTTTGATTTATTTTCCCGCGAAAAATTTGACGGGGTGATTAATTTTGCAGCGGAAACTCATGTAGATCGGTCTATCGAAAATTCAGATCCGTTTATTCAAACAAATATTGTTGGAACACATGTTTTACTAGAAGCAACACGGAAATTTGGAGTTCCACGATATCATCAAGTTTCCACAGATGAAGTCTATGGAGATTTAGGGGATAATTCGCGGGATTTTTTTACCGAAGAGACACCACTGGCCCCAAATTGCCCGTACGCTGCCGCCAAAACCTCAGCTGATTTGCTAGTTAAGTCGTGGCATGAAACTTATGGAATTTTCGCGACAATTTCGCGTTGTTCCAATAATTATGGACCTTACCAGTTTCCGGAAAAATTAATTCCGTTTTTCCTATTTCGCGCTATGAAAAATGAAGATTTAACACTTTACGGAGACGGAAAAAATATTCGTGATTGGTTATATGTCTTGGATCATTGTGAAGCAATTTTAAATATTTTTGAAAATTCACCGGCAGGAGAAATTTGGAATATTGGAGGACATAATGAAAAAACTAATTTAGAAATTACAGAATTGATTTTAAAACATACTAATTCTCAATCTAAAATTAAGTTTATTACCGATCGTAAAGCTCATGATCGGCGATATGCGATTGACGCTAGTAAAATTTCGCGGGAATTAGGTTGGCGCCCAAAACACACTTTTGAAGAAGCCTTGCCATTAACTATTGAGTGGTATTTGCAAAATAAAGATTGGGTAGAAAAATCAATGAAAAATTAAAAGTTTTAAATTAGAAATTTACTAGTTTTAATTTTTAAAATCCCGCGAAATTTTCACAACTTAATCCCTCTTGTCAGGGGAAAGTTATTTGCTATTATTTTGGCAATGAAAAAAGAAGATGTTGCATTTGGTTTTTTGAAGATAATTCTTGATGCCGTGATGATTTTTGCAGGATTAATTTTTGCTTATTTTGTACGGATGCACTGGTTTTCTTTTTTTCGAATAGAACCGCCCGCCACTTTAATTCCTTTTAATTATCATTTAGATTTTTCGCAGAAAATTACCATTTTTTTACTCATAATTATGGCAATTAATGGAGCTTATTCTCTAAATAGTGAAAAATTCAAAAAAGAGTTTTGGCGGATTTTTTGGTCATTTTCAGCCGGCTTTTCTTTAGTTTTAGTTTTATTTTTCTTTTTAAAAATTTACTTTTTTTCGCGACTTATTTTTGGGATAGCTTGGGTTAGTTCATTAGTTTTGGTACTTGGAGGAAGATTTATTTTACAACTTTTGCAGAACTTGTTGTGGCGGTTAGGTTACGGGCGAGTGCGCGTTCTTATTTTGGGAACAGGGAAGTTAGCACAAAATTCCGCGAAATTTTTGAGATCACAAAATAAATATAAAATTGTGGGAATTTTGTCTGAAAAAAATTCTGCTAAAAAAACTTTGCAAGGAATAAAAATTTATGGAAATTTTAAAAGATATGAGGAATTTTTGACAAACCATAAAGTAGATAAAGTTTTACTAGCAACGGACAAACCATCAGAAATTAATACAGGACAACTGGCTCGTTTAGCACATATTAATCATATTGAATTCAGTTTTTTACCAGACGAATCAGCTTTGGACTTGGCTTCAGTGGAAATGTCAACTTTAGGTAATTATCCTCTTCTGAATCTTCAAGCAACTAAATTAACGGGCTGGGGACTAGTTGTGAAAAACATTTTTGACCGAATTTTCGCGGGATTTTCCCTAATTCTCTTAAGTCCACTTTTTGCTTATATTGCTTGGCGAATTTATTTTGAAAAAATCCCCCAAAAAGCAATTAAGTTTTACAAAAACCAGAAAATCCCGCGAAAAAAAAGAGCTGGAGTTTTTTATGGTTCAACACGGATAGGATTAAATGGAAAACCTTTTACTTGTTGGAAATTTCGTTCAATGGTGCCTGATGCAGATTTATTAAAAAAACAATTATTAGATAAAAATGAGCGAAAAGATGGAGTTTTATTTAAAATGAAAAATGATCCTAGAATTACGCCATTTGGGAAATTTATTCGCGAAACTTCTATTGATGAATTACCACAGCTTTGGAATGTTTTGTGTGGAGATATGAGCTTGATTGGACCACGTCCTCATCTACCGGAAGAAGTTAAAAAATATGATTTAGATCACAAAGTTCTACTTTCAGTAAAACCAGGTATAACTGGTTATGCTCAGGTTAATGGGCGCTCAGAATTGAGTTTTTCGGATGAAGTGCGATACGAAATGTTTTATCTCAAAAATTGGAATTTATGGTTAGATATTGTGATTTTTTTCAAAACAATCGCTGTCGTTTTCAGCAGAAAAAATGTTAGTTAAAATTTCGCGGGATTTTATTCTTATTCGCTCCTCTTTATATAAAGAGGAGAATTAAAGAGGTGTTTGGATTGATATAAAATTAAATACTCCGGAAGCTCTCTCTTTATCTGAAGATAGGGGATTTTTCTGAAAAATCCCGCGAAATTTTACATTTTTATTCTTTTTCTTACACTCAAATTAATGATGAAAGTAGTAACTGGCGAAAATAATGAAATCTTGCGTAAAAAATGCGAGAAAGTTACTGAGTTTGATGAAAATCTCGCGAAATTTGTTTCTGAAATGCAGGAAACAATGCTTTATGAAGATCCAGAAACAGGGTTGGTCGGAGTTGGTTTAGCAGCTAATCAAGTCGGTGTAAATAAACGAATTATTTTGATAACTTTAGGGGTTGGGACCAAAAAGGCAGGTAAGGTTTTACCGATGATTAATCCAGAAATTTTGGAGCTTTCTGATGAAAAAGTAAAAATGGAAGAAGGTTGTTTAAGTTTACCAAATGTTTTTGGAAAAGTTGTTCGTCCAGCGAAAGTAAAAGTTAAGTGGCAAAATCTCGCGGGAAATTGGTGTGAAAGAAAATTTGAGAAATGGGATGCCCGAATTTTTTT
>CAZMOH010000005.1:18565-22331 GCA_964567875.1 uncultured Candidatus Peribacteria bacterium
AAATCCCGCGAAATTTTCAATTATTACAGTTTTGTGTCATACTTTTCGTGATGGGGAAAAAACTAGATGGATACGAAATATTTAATTTTTTAGACAAAAATTTAGCTGATTATGCTCAAAAAAATGCTACCTCACGAGGACGAAAATTCCGCGAAATCCCTGATCCGCAACGCGGACCATTTCAACGAGATCGGGACAGAATACTTCATTCAACGGCTTTTCGGCGACTGGCAGGAAAGATGCAAGTTGTTTCTCCAGACCACGGAGATCATTTTCGGAATCGCCTCACACATACTTTAGAAGTAGCACAAATTTCGCGGGATTTGGCGCGCCAACTGCATTTAAATGAAGATTTAGCTGAAGCAATTGCTTTGGCACACGACTTGGGACATCCGCCCTTTGGACACGCTGGAGAAACCGCCTTAGATGAAAAAATGCGTGAATTTTCGCGAAATAAAAATACAGAGAAAGGAGTGCCCCTTCGTGGCTTTGAACATAATGAACAAAGTCTGCGGATTGTAGAGGTTTTTGAAAAACGTTATTCTTCTTTTCGCGGACTAAACCTGACTTACGAAGTTCTTGAAGGAATGCAAAAACATTCAACTTTTTTTGATCGACCAAATTCAGAATTTATTTTTTCGCCACATTTGGAATCGCAAATTGTAGATATTGCTGACGAGATTGCTTACCTTTCGGCAGATATTGAAGATGGTTTACGAGGAGATTTTTTTACTATTGATGATTTAGATTCTTTGAAAATTTGTCGAGAGGCACGAACAAGTTTGGAAAATTCAGAGAAAAATTTTCGTTCGGCCCTTATTCGGAGAATTATGCGTAACCTAATTTTGGAACTAGTGCGAAATTCCCGCGAAAATATCGTTAAATTTAAGATTAAAAAACTTGAACATGTACAAAAATGTAGTTCAAAAATAATTGCTTTTTCTGATGATTTTTTCGCGGAATTTTTAGCAGTTAAGGACTTTTTAATGGAAAATTATTATTCTGCTCCACTTATTCAACAGTCCACAACGGAAGGGCAGGAAATTATTAAGAAAATTTTTGATTTTCTTATAAAAAATCCCGCGAAATTACCAGATTATTTACAAAAAAATAAAGATACTTTAGAAATTAAAATTTGTGATTATATTGCCGGGATGACTGATCATTTCGCCCGTGATTTTTTGCAAAAAAATTCTTCTTAAATAAAATTTCGCGGGATTTTTTTAAAAAAAGAACAGGAGTTATCCTGTTCTTTTTTATTAATAAGTTTTTAAGTTTTTAATTTAGGCCTTTTTCAGATCTAAACGATGAGAATCAAAATTAACTTTTTCAATAATACCAGTCATTTCGTCCCCGTCTTTAACATCTAGATCAGAGTGATTTTCAACTCCAAATTGATCTAAAGAGAAACAACCCATAACTTCTGGTTTAACTTCAATAAAAACTCCTGAGGAATTCCAACGAACAATTTTACCAGAAACTTTTTCTCCTTCCTTATATTCTGCGACTTTTTTCTTCCATGGGTCATCAGACAATCTTTTAATTGAAAGAGCTAATTTATCACTATCAATACTTAAAATAACAACTTCAACTTTGTCTCCTAGAGAGTAAATTTTCGCGGGATTTGAAACATGTCCCCAATCCAATTCAGACAAGTGAACAAGCCCCTCGACTCCACCGAAAGTAACAAAAATCCCGAATTTTACAACTCCAGAAACAGTTCCTTTTACTACATCTCCAACACTTAAATTCTTTAGTGTTTCTTGTTTAGCGTCTTCGTGAGCAGCTTTTTCAGAAACAATTAGTTTTCCATTTTCGCGATCAACATTAATTGCTCGAACAGCAAATTCTTTACCAACATGTTCGTTTAATTTTTGTAAAATTGCTCCAGCTTCAGCGCCATCAACACGTGGATAGTTAAGTGGTGTTAATTGAGAAACTGGTAAAAAGGCGCGAATTCCTTTATAGCTAGCAATAAGTCCACCTTTATTAGCTTCAGTAATTTTAACTTTAATAATTCTTTCTTCATCTAAACTTAAGTTTAGTTCAGCCCAAACATTTTCTTGTGAAGCTCGTCGTAAAGATAAAGCAACTAATCCTTGTTCTGTTTCAGGATTGATAACTAGGGCTTCAACTGTTGATCCTTTTTCTACATCATCAGTTGTCACACCAAAACCAGTTGCTTCTTTTTTAGTAATAATTCCAGTAACTCCTCCTGGTAAATCAAGAAGAATTCTTGAAGAATTAGCGTCAATAACAGTTCCTTTAACTGTTTGTCCTGCCTTATAAAGAACGATATCATCGCTTTTGGTAAGCAGATTTTCCATTGTAGATACTACCATGATATTTAATAATGCGATTTAGTTAATTATTACAGCTTTTCGATGGAGAGTGAGACGCATCATTTCCCAAACTTTCGACAAAGCAGGCGAAGTTTAGAGTTTATTTTAAACAAGTCAAAAATTTCGCGGGATTTTATCCAATTTTTAAATAATACTTTTTATATAATTCTGTAATTTTACTTTTAGCTAAACGAAATAATTCATCAATAATTTCTTGTAAGTGTCTAATTTGCAAAATCGTTTTTTCTAGAGCATGAGCATTAAATCTTCGTGCATTTTTTATTTTATTAGCTTTTTTAATTAATTTAGATTTTTCTTTCTCTAGTGAGCTTTTAACTCGTTTTTTTTGTATAGTTATAGACGGTAAGATAACTTCTTTGGCGGGTTTACTACGCAGTATCCCATAGATTTTGTCAGTAATTCCCGCGAAAATTGAAGTATCTTTTTTCTTGTCTTTTTGAGTTGTTTTTTTTCCAGTAGGAATGTTTTCTCCAACTGCCTTTCTAACTGTTTCTGATAACTTTAAATCTTCAATTTTTACAGGACTCTCATTATGGGGTAGATCAGCTCCCATTTCTGCAAGAAACCTTTTTTCAATTTGTTCTTTACTAGTAATTTTAGTCATTTTTGGTGCCATTATTTTATTTTTTTTTGGCAATTGGTCAATTATACCATTTTCTTTGTTTTTTTTCAAGGACGGCTACAATTTAAGTAATGAAAGCTTTAATTTTGGCTGGAGGATTTGCGACAAGGTTATGGCCACTTTGTGAGAATCGGGCTAAACCACTTTTGCTTTTAGATGGAAAAACAATTTTGGCTCATATTTTAGAAAAAATTCCGAATGAGATAGAAACAATTTTACTGACTAATTCTAAATTTTTCGCGGATTTTCAAGTTGAATTAAAAAAATTAGGACGAAAAAATATAGAAATTTTTTGTGAAGATGCTTATGCTGATGGTCAAAAGTTAGGAGCTTTGGGGGCTATTTCAGCTGTTTCCCGCGAAAAAAATATTAACGAAACAATATTGGTTCTAGCCGGAGACAATATTTTACCAGAACTAAAAATTGAACAACTTTATTGTGCAAACAATGAAGCAAAGATAGCAGCTCGGGAGGTTTCTTCATTTCACGAAGCACGAAAATTTGGAGTTTTAAAAATTGCCGATGGACGCGTGGTAGATTTCGCGGAAAAACCTGAAAAACCATTTTCCAAAATAGTTTCCACGGGATTTATGGCTTTAGGGAAAGACTTTTTGCCAATTTTGCATAATTTCGCGGAAAAATCACCAGACGCTTTGGGAGGAATTTTCCCAGAATTACTAGCACAAAAAAAGCTTGTTTTAGCAGATGTTATAAAAGGGGACTGGTTTGATATTGGGAGTTTTGAGACTTATTTAGAGGCGCATCAGCAGTTGCAAAAAGA
>CAZMOH010000006.1:0-15283 GCA_964567875.1 uncultured Candidatus Peribacteria bacterium
CGGGATTTTGACTTTCCCGTATTTCAAAACTAGAATTAGCTAGATGAAAAACTTTAAATATCTCGCTCTCGCTACAATTTTTATATTTCAAGGAGCTTTAGCCGCAATTAATTCTGAACTTTTTTTGCGACAATCAGATCTACAACCATCACAAGATGGGAAACTAATCATTCGGCAGGGAAAAACTGCTCGAGTTTACTTGCAATCACAAAATGATAGTACTGAAGATTTTAACGGCTGGGTAACTTTTCGTGATGTCCCAACACAAACCATTTTAAAAACTAATGTCCCGTTATATGTCCGCGGAAACTCTACTGATTATATCTGGACTGACTTAAATTTTTTAAGTCCTAATGAATACAATATAGAAGCCCTAATTTCGCGGGATTTTTGGTCAGACGAGGCAATTATTGAAGCTGTAGCTAATTTACAACTAATTAATGATGTTGACACCGATGGCGATGGAATTTTTAACATTGAAGACCCCGATGATGATAACGATGGAGTTTTGGATAATCAAGATGCTTTCCCTTATGATCAAAATGAAAGCGTTGACACAGATTTTGATGGAGTTGGAAATAATGCTGATTTAGACGATGATAACGACGGATTACCAGACGTTCAAGAGACGGAAATTGGAACTAATGCTTTAAATCCGGATACAGACGGAGATGGAGTTCTAGATGGAGCAGATGCTTTTCCGTTGGATAACCAGGAAGTTTCTGACTTTGATCAGGATGGGATTGGTGACAAGGCGGATTTAGATGATGACAATGACGGAGTCCCTGATTTACAAGACAAATTCCCGCGAAATTCTAATGAATGGCAAGACACAGACAATGATGGAATTGGTGATAATACTGATTCTGACGATGATAATGACGGACTTTATGATGCGGAAGAAATCGCCCAAGGAAGTAATCCACAAGCAATGGATTCTGACCATGACGGAGTAGTTGATGCTGAAGACGCTTTACCAAATAATCCACAAGAAGTTTCTGATAATGATCAGGATGGAATTGGTGACAAGGCAGATTTAGATGATGACAATGACGGAATTCCTGATGAGGTAGAAATTTCGCGGGATTTAGATCCGTTAAAAAGTGATACCGATGGTGACGGAGTAATTGATAGTAAAGACTCTCTGCCACTAGATCCTAGTGATTATCGGGATTCTGACCACGACGGAATTGGAAATTTAACTGATCCTGATGATGATAATGACGGACTAACAGATGTTGAAGAACAAAAATTAGGAACCAGCCCTTATTATGATGACACTGATGGTGATGGAGTAAAAGATCCTGAAGACAAATTCCCGCGAAATTCTGCGGAATGGGCCGATAATGACAATGATGGAGTTGGCGATAATGCTGATTTAGATGACGATAATGATCGCTTAAAAGATGTTGAGGAAGATAAATATTTTACTGATCCACTTGATCCAGATACTGATGATGATGGACTTTTGGATGGCGTGGAAGTTTTGATGGGCACAAATCCGACTAATAAAGACTCTGACGGCGATGGAGTCAATGACAAACAAGATCAGGTTCCACTTGATCCTCGCGATGTCGTAAATTCTGACGGAACAGGGGCTGGTGACAATCTTGATCCTGATGACGACAATGATGGATTGGCTGATAAAGACGAGTTCAAATTTGGAACAAATCCACTAAATCCCGATACAGATAATGATGGTCTTTTTGACGGAGCCGAGGTTGATTATGGTTCTGATCCTTTAACGCAAGATACTGACGGCGACAAACTTGATGACCAACTGGAACACGCCATTGGGACTAGCCCAACCAAGCCAGACACGGACGGTGATGGCGAAACTGATTTCCGCGAATTATTTATTCTAAAAACAGATCCCCTAGTAAATCCCGCGAAATTTGCAACTCTGGCACAAAAAACAAATTCTGTTCGTGTTTCGGAAAACAAAGAAGTAAAAATCTCGCGAGATTTAGCTCAAAAAATTGAACAAGATCGTTTAAGAAAAAAAACTACTCAGAAATCCCGCGAAAAAATAAAGTTAGATTTTTCAATAGAAAAATGTCATAAATATTCTAATAAAATTATTAATTATATTCTATGTTATAGGTTGTGGCTTTTGCTATTAATTCCTGTTTTATTGTGGACAATAAAAAAGAAGAAAAAAGAACAGACTAAAAAGAGAAAACAACGAAAAAAGAAATAAAATTTCGCGGGATTTTCTTTTAATTCAGAAAAAACTTGCTTTTTTTGCGGGATTTTATAAAGTCTGCGCGTCGTCAAATCAATCTGACTTAAGAGCGATGGGAAGCGACACTTATTTCTTAATTATTTTCCCAAATGAGTAACAGTAATCTTGTTAAAGAATTGTTCGAAAACTTAGTTTATATCGGACACCGAACTTCAAATTGGAATCCTAAAATGAAGCCGTTTATTTACGGATCAAAAGGCAAAGTCCATGTTATTGATCTTGAAAAAACAGCTGCAGCCCTAGAACAAGCTCAAAAAATGTTGGCGGCAGTTAAACTACAAGGTAAAAAGGCCTTATTCGTTGGAACAAAACCGCACATTTCCTTGGCTTTACAAGAAATTGTTGGCAGTAAACACTTTACTGTTGACCAAAAATGGCAACCGGGGCTTTTAACTAATTTCAAAGAAATTCGTCGCCGAATTGATTATTATTTAAATTTGAAAAAACAATTTGAAACTGGTGAAATTAATAAATACACCAAAAAAGAAGTAGCGAAAAAGAAAAAAGAGCTAGAAAAATTAGAAAAAATGTACCACGGAGTTGGTGAAATGCGAAAAAACCCAGCCGTTGTAGTTGTATTAGATGCTGTTGAGAATCGTCTAGCCATAGAGGAAGCATATTCCGCGAAAATTCCCGTAATTGCCGTTGTAGATACTGATGGGAATCCTGATAAAATTCAATTAGTTATTCCTGGAAATGATGATTCCATAAAATCTATTAGATTTTTGTTGGAAAATCTGGTAAAATCACTAGCGTAAACTAACACGCTACAAAATGGCAGACGAAAACAAACAATCAAAAACTACTTCTAATGAAGAAGTAAACTCTTCGGTGAAAGTTAAAGAATCCGACGATTCTGTTATTACCGAAGTCCCACTTGATGCTCAAGAAATGGTTCCAAAAGGAGAAAAACTTCTCGCAACTTTAGGATATTTCGGTCCGCTCTGCATTCTTCCTTTAGCTTTGAAACCGAAATCAAAACTTTGCCAAATTCATGGGAAACAAGCTTTAGTAATTTTTATCACTTTTTTAATTTTCTCATGGCTCGGATGGATTAGTGGTGGATTACAAGTTTTGTTGAATTTAGTTCAAATTGGAATTTCTATTTGGGGTATGATGAACGCTTGGAAAGGAAAAGAATTAAAAATGCCTTTCTTTGGAGAAATTGCTAGTAAATTTAATTGGTAAAAAAACCGCGAAATTAAGCTAGTTCCGCTGCTTCAATCGTATTCTCAATTAAGCTAACAACCGTCATTGGACCAACGCCACCAGGAACTGGCGAGATTTTTGCAACAATGTCCTTTACTGACTCAAAATCAACATCTCCTACTAGTCGCCACCCTTTTTCGCGGGATTTATCTTCCTGACGATGAATTCCAACATCAATCACCACACACCCTTTTGGCAAATCTTTACCTTTAATCATTTCTGGTCGTCCCACGGCAACAATTACAATATCCGCTTTTTGTAAATGTTCCGCGAGATTTTTTGTCCGCGAATGACAAACCGTCACGGTTGCATTTTTGTTTAAAGCCAAAGCCGCCACTGGTTTCCCTACGATATTAGAACGTCCAATCACTGTTACATTTTTTCCTGCCAAAGTTTCACCGCTTTCCTCAATCATGCGAATAATTCCTTTCGGTGTACAACACTGCAAACACGGTTCGTTAAGAAAAAGTTTTCCTACATTTTCTGCTGTAAACCCATCAACATCTTTGCGTGGATCTATTTTCGCGAGAATTTTTTTCACTGAAATCTGGTCTGGCAAAGGTAATTGTACAATTACCCCGTGAATTTTGTCATCATTATTTATTTTTTCAATTTCCGCGAGAATTTCATCTTCGGAAATGGTATCTGGAAAACGCCAAGTTTCCGCAATTATTCCCGCTTTTTCTGCAAATTTTTCCTTTTGTCGTACATAACTAGCTGATGCTGGATGATCCCCAACCAAAATAACGACTAATTTAGGAAAAATTTCGCGGGATTTTAGTTTTTCAACTCGCGGAATTAAATCTGTTTCAATAATTTTTTGGGCAATGTCACGACCAGAGATGATTTCTGCCATTAGTTTAAATTAATTTCATGGCCAGTTTAGTAAAAAAATGAAAAGTTTAAAATAAATTCTTAAAATCCCGCGAAATTTTTAAATCTAATTTTAATCAAATACTTTATTCTGTGCTGAATCTAGGTTTGTTTTTAAATATATATTTTCTGCATTTAAAAAATTGACAAGTCTGACAAAAATCATAAAATCCGCTCGAATTTGAGTAAAATTTATTAAAATGCAGAAAGACATTCATCCCCAAATGCATCCTGTAATCTTTCGAGATTCTAGTGCTGGTGTAGAATTTAAGGCAATGTCAACCGCTACTTCTAAAACAAAAGAAAAAGTGGATGGAATTGAATATTATGTTATTCAGCTTGATGTTTCCAGTGCCAGTCATCCATTTTTTACTGGAAAACAAAAACTTGTCGATACTTCTGGACGAGTAGAAAGATTTAGAAAACAAATGGAAAAAGTAAAATCTGCTTAATTTTAAAACCTTTACAAGATGTCTAAAAAACCAGTACCTTCCAAAAAACAAGCTCCTTCTTCAACCGGTTCACGACACGGAGCATATGTCCGAACGGCACGCAAGAAGCTTGCTAATAAATTAGCTTTAGGGAAATGTGCAGATTGTGGAGCAACTAAATTAGCTCATTTTGTTTGCCAAGAATGTGGAAAATATAATGGGAAACAAGTTATTGATCCTAAACAATTTAAAACAGCTGAACCAATTCAAGAAATTTCAGCTTAATTTCGCGATATTTTAGGAAACATGTCTCCCTTTTTTATAAGGGAAATAATTTAAAAAAATGAATAAAAAAGAAGCGCGTCGAGAAAGTCGTAAAGTGGCAATTGAGGCGCTTTTTGCGTTTTTAGAACGTGGCGGGAACATTTCTGCTGAGGACAGCTTAGATCATGTTATTACTTATGTTGAACAAAAAGATAACGACAATTTTGCTCAACAAATAGTAACAAGCGCTGTAAAAAATCTCGCGAAATTAAAAATAGTTATCAAAGCTTTTGCTCCAGAATTTCCGTTTCATAAAATTGCTCCTATAAATAGAGCTATTTTGCTCTTAGGTTTAGCTGAAATGAAATATATTGGAACTCCTCCTATAGTTGTAATAAACGAATATATTGAATTAGCTAAAGTTTTTGGAGAAAAAAAATCAGCTGGATTTATTAATGCTGTTTTAGATTCTTTTCGGAAAAGTGCTAAACTGGAAAGTTCTTTGGAATAACATTTTCTTGTAAAAAATCCCGCGAAAATTTTAGTAGAAAAAATTATTATTTTGGCTTAATTATAGTTAAAAAACCAAGTAAAAGATTTAAATCTTTTTTAAAAAATAATAAAAAAAATTTTCGCGAGATTTTATTTGACTTTTACTTTTTTATGTTGTAAAATATTTTCTCGCGTTTGGCTAAGACCAAATTTTCGCGGGAATTTCACCAGATAATCTGGTTTTAAAAAAAATTAACTATTTGTTGATATGAATAATCAAAAGGCAATCGCTCTTATCAGAAATTCCGCGAAAATTTTATTAGTTGGCGCAAAAAATTGGCAGATTGATGACATGGCTGGACTTCTAGGATTGGAAAGTTTGCTTTCTGAATCCAAAGAAGTGCTGGCTGTGTCATCTGCAAAAATTTCTAATAAACTTAAATTTCTAAAAAATTTTTCAGTTGTCCAAAATGTTTTACAAGGAGGTCGTGGTGTAGCGATTTCTATTAATAAAGCCGATGAAAAAGGATTAAAATATGAAATTGTTGATGGGAAATTAAATATTTTTGTTGTTGATGATTCTGGCAAAATTTCGCGGGATTTGGTAACTGTCCAAGATTATATCGGAGAATTTGACTTGATTATAACAATTGGAGTTGATGCTCTGGAGAATTGTGGCGAAATTTTTGCCAAAAATACGGCTCTTTTTTCTAATACGACGATTTTAAATATTTCCAATAATCCAGCGAACGAAATGTTTGGGAATGTAAATTTAGTTAATGCTTCGGCGTCGTCTGTATCAGAAATACTCGCTAATTTAGTAATGGAAGACAAGACTTTACGAAAATCACTTAATAAAAATTCTATTAACGCTTTTTTCGCGGGAATTTCAGCTAGTACAGATAATTTTTTATCAGCTAAAACTTCTTCTCGCTCCCTTTCTCTAGCAGCAGAATTACAAAAGTTGGGGGCAAATCATTCGCAAATTATTGAGTATCTCTTTAAAAGAAAAACTGAAAAACAAATTAAAGTTTTGGGCAGAATGCTTAATAATCTTCAACTTGATGCTAATCACCGTTTAGCTTGGACTACTTTGACTCAATCTGATTTTGAGTTAGCAGAGGCCTCACCAACCGATTTAGATTCTTGGTTAGAAGAACTTTTACGGCATGTTAACGGAGCAGATTTTGTCGCGAATTTTGTTGAGTTTTCTGATCATACTTTAGTTCAACTACGTGCCGAAGTTGAAGATTTTGATTTTTCTGATTTAGAAAAAGATTTTAAATTAATTTCCGTGCCGTTTGGAGTAGATTTTGTTATTTTAAAGAAATCAGTCGCCGAGGTACAAGCCCTTGTTCTCCGAAATTTCGCGGATTTTCAGGAATCACGTTTAGGATTAGAAAAAGGATTAGATATCAAAAAAATTGATATTTACGCGGAATATGAAAAACAAAAAGCCGTTCAAGCAGAAAAAACTAAGCAAATTCCCGCGAAAAAATCACCCCAAGCTCCCACAGAAGTTCCGTTTATAGCTCCGATGAAATAAATATTTTTTAAAAAACCTTATAAAATGGCAAAAATTAATTACATTTATACTTCTTCTAATAAAGAAGAAGCCCCTAAGGAAATTAAATATCCAGAATTTCAAACTGGAACAGAATTTGAAAGAATGCAAAATATTATGAATAAAAAATTTTCAAAAGAAATGCGTAATCTGAAGGATTTATTTGAGACTCTCAATAAATACAAAAATAATGATCATGGAATGTGGTCAAATCAAGAAGGTTTTTGGGAGATTCGTAGAATTTTAAAAAGTATGCATGAATTTTATCTACAAGAAGTAGATGAAGAATTATTTTTAGACGAAAGCGATAGGCTGGCTGTTGAATCATTTAGAAAGCATCTAAAGGGATTTTATTTAGATTCTAAAATACTTGTAGGAAAGATCGCACGAGACTTCTCTCCAGAACATATGGATTCAATTAGAAAATTCTTAAACAAATATAATAAATATTTGGGAATAGATTCAACTCCAAAGAAAAATACCGTAAAAGAAAAAACTGAGTCTATTTTTGGTAAAGTTAAGAATTTACTAGGGCTAAATCCTAAAAAGGAATAAATTTCGCGGTATTTTCCCAGCTGTTCTCGTTCCTGCGGAGGCAGGAAGCTAGACCAAATTAAACATTCTTTTTATTTAAAAATCTTTTTGTAGAACTAGATGCCTGGAATAAATTCGAAGATGAGATGAAATCTTTTACTTTTTAAAATCCCGCGAAATTTTAGTTTTCAAATAAAACCTCTCGCCCTTCCTGACCGATAAAATGTCCGCTATCAAAAACAACTTCTCCGTTAATAAGAGTTTTTTCAACTTTCATTAAAACTTCACGGCCAGCAAAAGGAGTCCATTTTGATTTACTAAAAAAGTTTTCAGCCGAGATTTTTCCGCGAAAATTTGGATTGATAATAACTAAATCTGCTTCAAAATTTTCGCGGATTTCTCCTTTTAAATTCTGCACATGATATTTTTTTCGCGGGATTTGACTTGTCATCGCTGCTAGTTTTCTCAAATCATATCCACGCTTCACAAACTCTGTAAACAAAAGTGGTAAAAATGTTTCCACACCAGGGATCCCATAAATCGGTTTTTGTCCGGGTTTATCGGATTCTTTCTTTTCCTGTAAAGTGTGTGGAGCGTGATCCGTTGCAAAAAAATCTATTGTTCCGTCTTCTACTGCTTCCCACATTGCGTCTAAATCTTTTTGTGTTGCAAGTTCTGGTTTCATACAACAAATTGCCCCATACTTTTCGCGTTCTTTGTGTGTCATAAACAAATGATGCGGACAAACTTCCACGGAAATTTTTTCGCGGGATTTAGGATTCTTTTTTAACTCACGAATTAAATCAATTTCACTTTTCAAACTGGCGTGTGCCAAATGCAATTCGCACGGGAAACCTTCTTCTTTCCAGATTTCTACCGCGCGAAAAAAAGTATTCCCCTCGGCGTGTAAAACTACTTTTTGTCCCAAATTAAAAATTTCGCGCCATTTTTTTTCATCATCCATTTTTAAGTCCCCGGTAGTCGTGTTTAAATAAAGTTTTACTCCTGGCACTCCTGAAACTTGACGAATTTCCTCTAAATTATTCGGTCCAGCTCCAAAAAATAAACCGTAATTACAATGAGCTTTTGGGGCAACTATTTTTCTTTTTTCAGCTAAAATTTCCCGCGAAAAAACAGGCGGATTGTTATTTGGCATATCAAAAATAGTCGTTACTCCAGCCGAAATTGCCGCTTGTGAACCAGTTGCAAAATCTTCTTTATAAGTAAATCCTGGATCGCGAAAATGAACATGTGGATCAAAAAGTCCCGGCATTAAAATTTTTCCTTTTCCCTCAATAATTGTTTCAGAACTAACTCCTGGTGGTAAGCTCTGCATTTGAACAAATTCTCCCGCAAAAACCCGCGAAATTTTGCCGTCTTCAATAAAAACTCCACCAATAAAATCTTGTTCGGCGTCAATTATCCGAATATCTTTGATTAGTAATTTAGTCATCACAGGAAGTTTAGCATATTTTTAGAAAAACTTTATAATTTCTTTGAATGAAAATAGATTTTACAAATTTTTTTAAATCAAGTCCTGTTTCGGAAAATGATTTTCTAAAATCCCGCGAAATTTTGCCAGAATTTTTATCTAAAATAAAAGAACGGGAACAGGATTTTTACCAAATTTTTGATAACGAAAGTTTTCTCGCAGAAGTGGCGGAAATTAAGAAGTTCACGGACTCTGTTCAAGGAAAATTCCAGGATATTATTGTTTGCGGAATGGGTGGATCTGCTTTAGGAACTTTAGCTATCCAAGAAGCACTGGGGCCTAAATTTTCGCGGGATTTTCCCCGACTTCATGTTTTAGAAAATATTGATGTAGAAATTATTTCTGAATTAACGGGATTTTTAGATTTTTCTAGAACTTTATTCATTATAATTTCCAAGTCGGGAACAACCATTGAAACTGTTTCACAATATGAATATTTTCGCGGGATTTTAACGGAGAAAAATTTAGAATTAAAAAATCATCTCATTTTTATCACTGGAAAATCAGGTTTTTTATACGAAGAATCCACAAAATTAGGAGTAAAAACTTTTTCTGTCCCCAAAAACATTGGCGGACGATTTTCAGTTTTAACTGCCGTTGGACTTCTTCCTTCGGCTTTAATTGGAATAAATATTGATGAACTCTTAGCAGGAGCTAAAGAAATTTCGCGGGATTTTTTAAATCCTGATTTTAATAAAAATCTCCCGTTTCAATTAGCAACATCTCAATTTCTCGCGAAAAAATCACAAAATGTACTAATGCCGTATTCCGCAAAATTACGAAATTTTACAAACTGGTGGGCCCAACTTTTAGCTGAATCTACGGGAAAAGATGCGAAGGGAATTACGCCAATTCCTGCTCAAGGAGTGACTGATCAACATTCTTTATTACAGCTTTTTATCGATGGACCAAAAGATAAGTTAATAATTTTTATCAAAATTTCGCGGGATTTTAAAAAATCTGATTTAAATGTTTTTGAAAAATTGATGTCAGCAGAATTACAAGGAACAGCTCAATCTCTAACAGAAAAAAAACGTCCTAACCTTACAATTGAAATTACGGAAATTTCCCCGCGAAATTTGGGGAAATTATTTATGTTGTTTATGGGAGCAACCGCTTTTCTTGGCGAATATATGGAGATCAATGCCTTTAATCAACCTGGAGTTGAACGCGGAAAAGTTCTAACTAGAGAAATTCTTTATTGAGAAATTTTTTTAATTTAATCAAGAAAAAATTCTACTTTTTTTACTTGCTTGTCCTCTATTTAGTATATAAAATCATGTTCCACACACTAGATAGTGTGTTTATAACATAAAAAATAGCTAAAATGAATCATCCTCAAATTTTAAAACGAACTGGGATAATTGTTGATTTTGACCCGTTACGAATTGAGACAGCTATTAAAAAAGCTGTCCAAAATACTCCTGATCATGGTATTTCGTTACCAAATTTCGCAGAAACTATAACCAATGATGTTGTCGAAGAATTAGAAGACCAATTTTTTTTCGAGGGGAAAATCCCAACTGTAGAGGATATTCAAAATATTGTTGAAGAAAAATTAGTAGAATCAGGAAGCTTTGCTGTAGCTAGAGTTTATATTTTATACCGAGCCGAACGGGCTAAATCCCGTGCCGAAAGAAGACTAAAAGAGTTGGAAAAAATTGATAAAGAACTTTTAAAAGTTGTTAAACATGACGGTAAAAAACAAAAATTCTCGCGAAAAAAATTAGAGAAAGTATGGAAAATAGCAGCTAGGGGTCTTGAAGATAAATGCCCTTTTGAAGAACTTTTTGAATTATTTAAGATTACCTTAATTGATGGAATAGAAACTCAGCAAATTATGAAAAATCTGCGAAAAGCAGCTTTGGACAAAATTACAGTTGAAAATATTTGGTGGCAAAACATTGCCGGGAGACTTTATGTTATGGATTTTTATAAAAGAGCGACCAGATCTCGCGGGATTTCCCATAAAGAAATTTACACTGCACAAGCTTGGAAAGCTCATTTTGACGATTATATCAAAAGGGGCCTTTATTCTGAAAAATTTTTAGAACATTATACCGATGAACAAATTTTGGAAGCCGGAAAATGGCTAAATAAGGAAAGAGATTTTGATTATATTTATTCAACTCTCCTGGCTTTTGATCGTCGTTATTTGCTAAATCGCAATAAAGAAATTCGCGAACTCCCACAGGAGATGTACTTAGCGGTTGCTCTATTTTTAGCGATTCCAGAAAAGCCAGAAGAAAGAATGAAAATAGCCCGCGAAATTTATGAAGCGACTTCTAGTCAGAAATTGAGTTTGCCAACTCCAACTTTAATGAATGCTAGAACTAGATTTCATCAGCTTTCTAGCTGTTTCAAGCTTAATGCTGATGATGATTTGCGTTCAATTTACCATAATATTGAGAATATGGCTCAGATCTCTAAATTTGGAGGAGGTGTTGGAATTTACTTGGGCCACATTCGATCCCGTGGGGCAAAAATTCGCGGGGTAGAAGGAGCTTCCGGAGGGGTTATTCCTTGGGTGAGAGTTATTAATGATACAGCTTGTGCTGTTAATCAATTAGGAGCAAGATTGGGAGCAATCTCCCCAACTTTAGATATTTGGCATAAAGACATTTATGATTTTCTAAATATACAAACCGAAACTGGTGACATTAGAACTAAAGCCTTTGATGTTTTTCCCGCGATTTCTGTCCCCGATA
The DNA here is from genome assembly GCA_964567875.1 of uncultured Candidatus Peribacteria bacterium. Classification (GTDB taxonomy): domain Bacteria; phylum Patescibacteriota; class Gracilibacteria; order UBA4473; family UBA4473; genus JALVIB01. Next base: position 11,813 of record CAZMOH010000006.1, read on the forward strand.
TTTTTATGCGAAGAGCTGAAAATAATGAAAAATTCACTCTTTTTGACCCGCACGAAGTTGAAACTATCACTGGAAAACGCTTGGAAGATTTCTTTAATGAAGAATTTGAAAAATTTTATTTAGAATGTGAGAAGAATCCAGATTTAAAATTAAAAGAAGAAGTAAATGCTAAGGAATTAATGAAAGAGTTTATGAAATCAGCAGTGGAAACTGGTATGCCATATGTCTTTTTTCGCGATACCGTAAACAGAGTTAATGCTAATAAACATACCGGTAGTGTTTATGCTACTCAACTTTGTACTGAAATTTGTCAAAACACTAGTCCTTCTACTTTTATCACTGAAACTAACGAAGATGGAACTTTGTCTATTAAGTATAAAATGGGAGACACAGTTGTCTGTAATTTGGCTTCAGTAAATCTCGCGAAAGTAAACCAAGATGAAGATATTAAACAAATTTCAGATATTGCGATGCGTGTTTTAGATAATGTAATTACTTTAAATTTTTATCCAATTAAGGAGGCCGAAAAAACCGCGAAAAAATACCGCTCAGTTGGATTAGGATTTATGGGACTAGCAGAATATCTAGCTTGTAATGGTTATCAGTATGACAAACCGGATGCCCGAGAACAAGTTGATAAATTATTTGAAAAATTTGCTTATCATGGATTACGGGCTTCGAATGAACTAGCAAAAATTCGCGGGAAATATGAACTTTTTGATGGTTCAGAATGGAGCAAAGGAATTATTATGGGAAAAGATAAAGAATGGTTTCAGAAAAATAGTAAAACAAAACTTGAATGGAGTAATTTAATTGATGAAATACAAAAAAATGGTTTAAGATTTGCTTACCATTTTGCTCCAGCTCCCAATACTTCTACTTCAGGAGTAGTTGGAACAACGGCCGGGCTTTTACCAATTTACAAAAAATTCTTCGTAGAAACCAACGTTATAGCTCCAACTGTAACTGTTGCGCCAAATTTAAATCAAGAAAATTTCTGGCTTTACAAAGAATATCCACATTTAAATATGAAAGATGTTATTGATATGATTGCCACTGTTTATAAATGGATCGACCAATCAATTTCCTTTGAATGGATGTTAAATCCAGCGGAAACAACTCCGGCTGACTTATACAATAATTACTTCCATGCCTGGCGATCTGGTATAAAAACAATCTATTACCTCCGTTCGATGTCAGGAGAAATAAAAGAGGATTGTATTAGTTGTAGTGGGTAATTTCGCGGAATTTCCAAAAAAATTAGAATAAAATCTATATTTTAAAATTATTCTACCTATTTTTTCTCTTATTCCTCAATGTTAACAACATTTGCTCCTAGGTTCCGCAAATTTTCCGCGAAATTTTCATATCCTCGCTCGATATAATTGATATTGGAAACACGAGTAACCCCCTCCGCAACTAAGCCCGCTAAAACCATAGCGGCTCCCGCTCGCAAATCCCAACTTTGGACGAGGGCTCCTTTGAGTTTTGTTTTCCCGCGAATTTTAGCTTGATGAGGATTTAAAATGGTAATATCTGCTCCCATTTTTTCCAATTCAGAAAGATAAATTAAACGATTTTCAAAAAGTGTTTCGAAAATTAATGACTCTCCTTCACATTGAGTTAAAAGAACCCCAAAAGGAGATTGTAAATCCGTTGAAAATCCAGGAAAAATTGAGGTTTGTAATTTTTTTATAGCTTGTAAATTTGGTGATTTAAAGACTTTTAAGGCGTTTTCTTGTAAATCAAAAATGGCACCAGTCCTTTGTAAAGCGCCATAAAAACTTAAAAGTTCCTGATGATTAACATTTTTTATTAAAACCTCTCCTTCAGTTATTAGTCCAGCAATAGCATAAGTTCCAACTAGAATTCCGTCTGGTGGAATTTCAAAAACTCCCCCGCGGAGCTTCTTTTTCCCGCGAATTTTTAAGGAATGAGTTCTTAATCCTTTAATATCTGCCCCCATTTTTTGCAACATTTTTAGGGTAGCCGTCACGTGAGTTTCGAGGGCTGTAAAAAATAATTCAGACTCATCGGCAATTCCTGAACAAAAAATTGCGAGATTTTCTGTAGCCGTGACCGAGGCCTCTGAAAAAAGAACTTGTTTGTTTATAAATTTTTCGCGGGAGAATTCTAATGAAATCTTATTTTCATCAGAATCAACAAAAACTCCAAGTGAAGCAAAAGCATCTAAGTGTGCTGAATTAGGACGAGCCCCAATGACACACCCTCCTGGCAATTTAATTTCAGCTTGTCCAAATCTAGCCAGAAGTGGGCCTAGAATCAATATTGAAGCCCGCATTTTTTTTACTAAATCACAAGTTGCCAATTTGGTTGGATCAATATTTTTAGCGGCAATTTCTACTGTCTTTTTCTGAAAATCCCGCGAAATTTTAGCACCAAGTATCTCAAATATTTTTAATAACACTGCAATGTCTGAAATTTCTGGAACATTGGTGAAAATACATTTTTCTTCGGTTAAAAGAGCCGCACAAAACATAGGTAGAGCCGCGTTTTTAGCTCCGGGAATAGTTATTTCTCCTCGTAGTTCTTTCCCGCCAATAACTTGTAAGTAACGATTTTTTCGCGGGATTTTTGGTCGATCTAACGGGTTTTCAAATTCAATAAGTTCATCGCCACCTAATAAAAAAAGCTTTAAAATAATTTCGTCAGAATTGGGGACCGAACTTCCGGCTATCCAATTATGAACTGACTGTCTTTTTACTCCCAAATGATCAGCCAGGGTAGAGGGAGTCCACCTGTTTTCATTACACCAGGTTTTAAGACTTTTTTTAAAGGAAATTTTCATTTGTAAAAATTTGCAAATTAACTTGCAGAGATTCTCGCGAAATTTTACTTTTTAGTCAAATTTTTCTAAACAATTTTGTATTTAACTATGAAATAAGTTAGTATTTTGATTGAAATTTCGCGGGATTTTCGGTAAAATAAATAGAAATGAAAAAATATTTAGTGGCTTTCGGACTTTGTGGAATTTTTTTCGCGGGTTTTTCAGGAATTGTCTTTGCTGATAAAGTACAATCAACAACTTGGAAACCATCTTATACTAGTGCTAAAAGTCAAGAGGATTGTTCTTATGGGAAAAAAATAGATCAAGGGATTTGGATTTCAAAAACAGTTAAATTGAGTGATGACAATAAAAGGTGTCTAGAAAAGAATATTTGTAACAATTTAGATTTTGATGTAACTCGTTGGTGGAAAGATAGCGGTAATAAATACCAATATGCAAAGGTTAAGCTGGAAAACGGAGATTATATTGTTTCTGAGGTAGATAAAATAACTTGCTCTCAAGCTCATTGTTATATTGATACCCCCAACACAGCCGACCGAATTGAACTAAAATGTTATGAAAGCGAAAAACATAAAAAGCTTATTACAACTCAAAACAAACAACATTGCGTTGTAAATCTAAATGATTTACGGATTTCGGCTATTGATTATCCACGAACATCT
>CAZMOH010000006.1:15383-21264 GCA_964567875.1 uncultured Candidatus Peribacteria bacterium
TCTTTTGAACAAGTTTATCCTGGTGAAATTGAGGAAAAAGATGAACTAAATCCTTACAATTCTCAAAATAAGTATTTTACCGAAAATTTAAAAAAGATTTATGGTGAAAGCATTGAAAATGATAATGTCTTAGTACATGACTGTGCTTTACGGATGTATGCTTTGGGAAAATCTTGTAAAGAACGAATTGAAAACTCAACAGATAATGTTGACCAAATAAAAAAAATTCGCGGGAATTATTATGACCGAAAATCTATTGAGTTGTGGCTAGGAAAAATGATTAAAAAAAATGGAATTAAGGCCTACAACCAGTGGGAAGAAATTAAAGATATAAAGTTTAAAGATATTTGTGGGGCTTTGAAAGAAGGCAAGTGTAGTCGTGATGTAAGTAAGGAAAAAGATTTAGGAGAAAATGCAAAAAAGGCAATTAAGGCTGTTCAAGATTGGTTAAAGCAGAATAAAAATTTAAGAACTAGTAATGAAACTCCCGCGAATTATTTTTTAAAAGAAGCAAAAAATACCTGGACCAAAAAAGATAAAGATGGGAAATATGAATTAAAAGTTTCTAATGTAGCAGATCTTTTAAGTGAAGACACTAAAAGTTTTTGGAAGGTTAGTGGAAGTATTTCCAAAGATGATAAGGAAAAATTAGAAAGTTTGAGTGGAAAACAGTGGACTAACCTAAAAAAACTAGGTTGGGAAGGTAATGGAACAGCTTTTGAGACATATTCCGCTTTGGTTGGCAAAAAAAGTAATTCCAAGAAAACAGCTAATTTAGTTTCTAAATATATTTCGCGAAGAAATATGGACTTAAATGTTAGTGTTTCTCTAAATGAAACCTCAAAAGTAAACATCAAAGGAAGACTAAGAGCCTTTGGAGATGAAAAAAATGGATCCAAAGAAGCTGACCTGACTTTTTTTGAAGGGAAAGGGGAAAATGTTATTGATAAAGCTATTCGTTTAGCTGTCCAATTAATGGGAACCGTAGGAATTTTTCTACTAATTGTTTCAGGAGCCATAATGGTTTTTTCTCGAGGCGAGGAAGACCAATTATTGAAAGCGAAAAGTATTTTTATTTATACCATAATTGGTTTAATTGTTGGTTTTTTAAGTTATACAATTGTTCGTTTTGTGATTGACACTTTACTAAATTAAAAATGAAAAAATTTATCTTATTATCGGTTTATTTAGGAATTTTCGCGGGATTTTGGCAAACATCTTTTGCGCAAAATCGCAGTGACTTTGAAGAAAATGGAATATCTACCAGCAAATGTATTCGAGTTTATGTAAAATTAAACGAAGAAGGCAAGTGGACATCTTGCGATAAAGAAAAAGATGATGGTTGTCGTTTACGATTTTGTAATTCTGTATCATCTGTTGATGAAGGAGGTACTGAGTTTTGGAATAAGAAACAGTGCAACAAATATTGTGTTTCCTTTCAAGAAGCAATTCCTATCGGTGATAAAGAAGTTCGTTCAATTTCTGCTAATAGTGGAACTGACTTGGCTTTAAATTATGTTTCTATGATTTATAAGTTTGGAGCTTCAATTTTAGGAATTTTCGCGGTTTTGGTTATTGTAATTTCGGGGATCCAAATTATCGCTGGAGGAATTAGTGAAGAGGGGATTTCTGCTGCTAAAGGACGTATTTTGCAGGCTTTATTAAGCTTGGCCTTGTTATTTTCTTCGGCCTTAATTTTACGAACAATTAATCCTGATTTCTTTGCTTAGGTACAAAATCCCGCGAAATTTTTATTTTACAATAACTTCTACTTCTTTAATTTGTTCGTCGTCAACCTTTTTCGCTGTAAAAATGAAAACGTGTTCATCTTTTTTTAACTCAATAATTTCATCTTCTTTGGGGAATCGTTCCAGTTTTTCTAGCAAAAAATAAGCCAAAGTTTTGTTCTCTTCCTCTAAAGTCCAGGGGAATTTTCCGGAAAATCCCGCGAAATTTTCTTTAATAAATACTTCAAGTTGTTCTAATTCTGTTTCTGCTAAACATTTAAACGAGTTTTTACCAGTTCTTTGTATTAGCTGAATTTTTTCATCTTCCTCGTCCTCAAATTCTCCAAAAATCTCTTCCATAATATCTTCCAAGGTAATGAGTCCAATCATTCCGCCGTGTTCATTATAAACTAAAGCCAGATGGGTTTTTTCTGCCTGAAATTTTTTCAAAAGTGTGTCTATTTTCATTGTTAGCGGAATTTTCATTGGTGGGGTTAATGATAAATTCGCGAGATTTTTTTCACTAAAATCTGGTTTTAAAAATTCTTCAACTAAAGATTGTACACGTAAAATTCCAATAATATTGTCTAATTCTTCGTGATAGACAGGAATCCGCGAAAAATTTGCTTCTTTTATTTCTTTCAACGCCTCCATCGTTGACATTTTATCTGGTAAAGAAAAAATTTTATTCCGTGGAGTCATGATTGCCTCTACTTTATGCTGATCAAACTCTAAAACCCTTTCAAAAAGTTCTTTTTCGTCTTTTTCGATTCGTCCTTCATGCTCAGAAAGTTCCAAAGCGGCTTTTAATTCTTCCTCAGTTAATCCGTGTGTTTTTTCTTTATTTCCCGCGAATTTTCTTGATAGAAAAGAAATAGGAGTTACGATCGGCCATAAAATAAAACTTAAAAACTGAATAACCGGCGCTACCCATAATGAAAACTTTAAAGCATATTTATGAGCAAAAACTTTCGGGATAATTTCTCCAAAAACTAGAATTAAAAAAGTCATAATTCCTGTAACAGCTCCAATTACCAAAGAGGCATTTTCGCCAAACCCTAAGTTCTCACCTAGTTTTAAAGCAACAACTGTCGCAATTGACGAAGCTGCCACATTAACTACATTATTTCCAATCAAAATTGTTACCAAAAGCTTATCAACATCTGATTTAACTAATTCTAAACGAGCCGCTCGTTTTTTTTCGCGAGAATTTTTCGCTTTATTTTTTAAAGCCTGAATTTTTTCTGGCCCAAGTGAGAACAAAGCAATTTCTGCTCCGGAAAAAAAACCAGAAAGCAGGAGGAGCAAAATCAGTATGGGTATTTCTTCCATTTTGTAGATAAATAATACTGTTTTTTAAAACAATTTCAAAATTTCGCGGGATTTTACTTTTTTTCACCCCAACCCATTTTATTACGCAGGGTTCGGAAAAAATGATTTTTCTTAAGACGAATAAAACGAACACGCCGTGTGGCTCGTTGGATTGTTACTTCATCAGAAGACTTTAGCGAAAAATGAATTTGTCCATCAACTGTCATTGATATTGAATCTACTCGTGAATCAAAACTAATATTAATGGCTCGGTCCGAAGGAATAACGATGGGACGATGGGAAAGTTTATGCGGAGCAACTGGTGTTACAACTATAGCATCCAAAGCATGGGAAACAATGGGACCACCAGCTGACAAGGAATAAGCCGTTGAACCTGTTGGTGTGGCAAAAATAAGTCCGTCTGCTCGATAGATCGAAAGTTTTCGTCGTTGCACATTAACACGAAAATTTGTTAAACGAGCTAGTCCGCCATGCCCGAAAGAAAAATCATTTAGAGCGTAAGCTCGAAAAACTTTTTCTTTTTCATTGTGTGAATTCTTACGCCAAACAAAGGCCTTTAAAATCATTCTTTCATCTACAAAAAATTTTCCCGCGAAAATTTCTTCTAAAGATTCAAAGGCATTCTCTGGTGTCAATTCTGACAAAAATCCCAAAGTCCCAAAATTAATCCCCAAAAAAAGTCCGTCCTTTTTTTGTAGAGTTCGAATCATTTTTAGGAGGGTCCCGTCTCCCCCAATCCCAATTTTTAAATCATATTTTTTTTCATCATCAACTAATTTTATTGAATTACCTGATAAGGACATGGTACGGACGTCTCCGCGAATTTCTTTTATTCCTTTTTTTTCTAAAAACTTAACTAATTTTTGTAAAAATTCCTTTTCAATCTTTTCTTTCTGTGGTTTGTGATGAGTATAAATCGCCACAGACTTAAAATTTGCTTTTTTTCTTGAATTCATCGTCATCTTTTTAAACAATTTTTAAAGTATTGTCTAGCTGAATAACGAAAATTTCGCGGGATTTTTAGCTATTTAGTTGAAAGTTGATAATAAAGTCTTTAATATTTAATAAATGAAAAACAAAAAAGGATTTACATTAGTAGAACTAGTTGTAACAATGGTAATTTCAGCAATTTTAGCTTTAATTGCCGTACCAAGTATTTTGAAGTGGTATCATAAAGACCAGTTCCTCACAAAATCCCGCGAAATTACAGACATGATTAATGATGCTCGGGTAAACGCCTTGTCTAACAAAAAATGTGCTGATAGCCACGCTTCTGTTGCTTGGGCTTTCAATTTAAAAAAAACTACTACTGCAACAATTGCAAAGTTGATTTGTTTATATAATGATAATAATAACAGCCCTCAACAAATAGAATTCTCCATTCTGAATTTAAACAACAATATTAATTTAAAAGACATTTACAAAACTATTTTAACTGAAGGATTAATAAATAATCCTAATATTTTTATTAAATTTCCTGTAGAAAAAGAGGCAACTTCCATGATTATAGAAAATAACATTGCTACTACTTCTTTTGATATAAAGAAAATTAGAATGATTTTTGAATTTCCTGAAGATGCTACCGAAGAACGAACAATCTGCTTTGATAGAATTGCGGGATTTCCCACTGTTTCTAAAACTGAACAATGTGCTGAATAATGAAAAACTTTAAATTAAAATTTCGCGGAGAATCACTAACAGAAGTGTTAGTTGCAGTTGGAATTCTGGGGGCGGTTTTAGTAACTTCTTTTATACTTTTAAATCGTGGAATTAGCACAAGTGTTACAGTCAAAAATAAGATTCTTGCCATAAATATTGCTCGTGAAGGGATTGAAGGCGTACGAAATATCCGCGATACTAATTGGCTAAAATATTCTGGTGATAGACGAAACAAATGGCTGTGTTATAACACAAACTATAATAATAATTGGGACAAGGAATGTGGTAATAATATTTATGAGTATTTTTCTATTGATTTTGATGAAAACCATAAATCGTTTTTTCTAAAAGATCCTGATGGATTAAATGATACTATTGAATCTCAAGAGCTTCTCAATTTAAAAGATACCTCTACTGATTGGTCGGAATATCGTTTATATAAAGATTCTAATTCTCGCTATACACATAACGCTGGAACTCTTTCAAATCCAAATCCCGCGACAATTTTCTATCGACAAATTAAATTGATCGCTGAAACTCCTCCTGAATGTGATGGTTCTCCAAATACTGAGGCAAATTGTTCTGCAAATTCTAGATTGCATGTAATTTCGCGAGTGCAGTGGCGTGAACCTTTAATCTCTGGTGAAAATCCTAGTGCCAGTGATTTAATTGGAACCATTGTAATGGAAACTTATTTATATGATTACCTTGGACGAAATGAATACTAAAAAACAAAAATTCGCGGGATTTACTTTAATTGAATTAATGGTGGCTAGTGTTATTTCTGCTATTGTTCTAATTGTATCTTTTGCCTTAATTGGGAATATTTATTTCGCTAGAAAGAAAATTTATATTTCCCAAAATTTTTATAACGAAGCTCGTTTTTTATTGGAAAGAATTGTGAAAATTTCCCGCGAAAACACAATTGATTATGATCGATTTTTTGTAGAGATTGGACCAAATCCTTCTAGTTGTAGCTCTTTTGACAGCAAACAAATAGCTTATGCTAAACAAACTGATAATAGTGTTAACCAAACAAACAGTAAAACAAATAGACAAAAGTTGCGATATCCTAATATTTTTTACTGGAAGATATCCGATGATGTTTATCGTAATCTTGGTGGAACAAAAATTGACGGGAATGTAGATTCTTGTGCACAATC
>CAZMOH010000007.1:0-21031 GCA_964567875.1 uncultured Candidatus Peribacteria bacterium
TGAAAATCCCGCGAAATTTTCCAATCAACATCTAGAAATAAGAATAAAATCAATAAAATAAGCCCATTTTCACTAGCCATAAATTCCCGCGAAAAAAACCATAAAGTTAGAATTATAAATAAGTACCATTTTGAACGTTTCTGATGAAGTAAATAGGAAAAAAAGAAAAGTAAAAACATCGCCAAAACTCCTAAAACACCTTGTTCAAAAAGAGTTAATAAAAGTCCACTATTTGGTGTTTGAAAACTTGATAAAGGTAACAAGAAGGAACTTTGTTCTTGCAAAGCTGGTAAAAATTGCCCCTGCCCAACTCCTACGAAAATTTCGCGGAAATTTGACCAGAAATGAGGAATTACTGTTGGTAAGTTAATTTTATAAATTCCATAATTCCAAATCCTCCAGATAAAAAATCCCGCGAAAAAAATTACTCCCACAACATCAGGATGCAAGTGTCCGCGACGATTGATGAAAATTTTCCCTGAAAAAAAGAGAATAAAAAGTGTTAAAAGTTGAAAAATCAGGTTATCACTTTGAAAAATTATGAATAAATAAGCAATTTGCATTGCTGTCTTAGCCAAAAATTCGCGGGATTTGGGATTTTTTAGTCCTCGCCAGCTAACTTTTTGGTCAGATAAAAACGCCATTCCTAGAGTTGCCACCAAAGCTAGTAAATCTTGAGAAATGTGAAGTTCAGGAGAAATCTTTGCAATTAAAAATCCGGTTAATGTTCCTAAAACTAATAAACTATTTTTATAAAGATTTTCTGGAAAAAGTTCTTTGTTAATAGGAATCGTGAAAAATCCCATGATAAAAATAAGCAAAAATAGAACTGAGAATTGAAAATCCCGCGAAAATATGGCAATAATTAATAAAATTAATAACCACAAACCAATTGTTTTTGTTCCGTACCAAAATCTCGCAAAATAATTTTTATCTAAACTTTTAGTTAAAAATTTGGCCAATAAAACTAAGACAATTCCTATTATTGAAACTGGCAATACCAATTCTAATTCAGGGAAAAAAGCTCCTAAATTTGCCTGATTTTTAGCTAAAAAAATTCCACTTGGTAACCAAAAAGTAAGCCAAAAAATAATCACTCCTGTCCAAACTAAAACCCGCGAAATTTCCTTTCTATCACTGACATAAAGTGAGTTTTTCATTTTATTTTTAAAAATTTGGAAAATTATTTTTTCGCGGGATTTTGAGGCGGTGTTTTTTTAACAGGTCTTTGAATCAGTTTTTGTAATTTCTCATATTCTTTAAGTTTTTTATTAAACTTCATCTCTAAGTTTTTTAAATATTTCAAAGAATCAGTTGCTTTTTTATTTACAATTTCTTGGATTAAAGCAGACAAACTTTTTTTGACTTCCTCCCGCGGAATAGGAAAAAAATTATTTTTCGCGAATTTGGCCTGACGAACAAAAAACCCATAATCAGGCTCGGCAGATTGTTCAACAATTAAATCTAAACGAGCAGTTGGTAATTTGGTAGCATTATGAAAACTAGTTGCTACTTCTTTTTTCGCGAGATATTTTAACATTTTCCAAGATAAGTTTGGGTGGGGAGCTGTTTTAGGTACGGCAAATCCTAAAACATTCGCTACGACTAATTTTGTGCTGTTTTCCATTTGTGGGAAAAAATCAACACGAATATTTTTTTCAGAAATTGGAGCTTTATCGCGGATATTCCAATTAGCTAACATTTGTTTTAACTTGGCTAAATCTCGTGAGTAACCAAAAATCATTGAAACTTTTCCTTGTAGAAATGTTTTAAAATCCCGCGAATTATCATCTTTACTGGCTAATAATTCGTTCCAAGAATAGTTTTTGTACTGAGGTTTAGCGAAACTAGTAAAAAAGTTGACTGCTTCTTCTCCAAAATTTTTGCGTTGTCCATTTGGCAGAACTCCCACACTTGAAGCAAATTTTGCTTGTAAACCTTCTGGTGTAAAAAACTTTGTTCCCATCTGCAACATAATGTTTTCTAGAATTTCAAATCCATAATTTAAATTATCAGTCCGACCAATAGCTGCTCCAGAAACTGTAAACCTGGTAATAGAATTGTCTTGTTTAGTTAATTTTTCTGTATCTTGACGGAACTCTTGCCAAGTTTCTCCGGGGGAATTTCTATCCAAAAGTCGCGAAATTAAATGATCTTCATTGTAAATAATTCCTAAACTATCTACCGCAATTGGTACTCCATAGATTTCACCATTTTGGACCATTGCTTCTCCAGCGGAGGTTACAAAAGTCGCGGCAAATCGGTCTGCTGTAAATCCTTCACTTTGAGTCAAAGGAACTAATTTGTTTTTGTTTTTATAAATCCATTCTCCAGTGGTAAAAACTACATCTGGACCTTTTCCTTCTGCCATTTGGTCTAACAATGTTTTTTGTAAAAATTCCTCTGATGAAAACTTAACCACCTTTATTTGCAAACCGGCGGCTTTACTAGCCGATATAAATTCACGCCCCAAAGCTTCAATAGCGTCTCCCTCTTCCGCTGTCCAAATCTGCATTTTATAATTTTGTCCCGCAGGGATGACTCGTCCTTTTGTTGGATCTTTTTTCTCGCATCCAACTAACAAAAAAAGACTGGTTAAAACTAGAAATCCCGCGAAAATTTTTTTCATTTTATTTTTAGTAAAACAACGGACAAATCATACGAAAATCCCGCGAAATTTTCAAGTTCTTAATTTTTATGCAAAAAATGGTTTTTATTTTGTAAGGAATCATTCTACATCATCCTTTTCTCCCAAATAAGTTGTATAAAGATAGTTTGTCTGAGCAGGAAATTCCGCAGCGAGCGTGTCAACCTGTTTCGTCACAGGAATAATCCCCCATTTTTTTCGGAGTTCCCGAATTTTCGCGGGATTTTTCCCAACTCGTTCGGCGATTTCATTATCGGAAAATCCTAGAACTTTTGCTTCGCGTAATATTTTTTCATCCAAATCTCCCTTATCCAAAATTTTCGCGAAATCGGTAATCCTTTTTAACTGAAATAAAAACCAGTGATCAATTTTAGTTTTTGCCCAAATTTCTTCTACTGTAAAAATATCCTGATATAAAGCTTGAGCAATTGCAAAAATTCGTCGAGGAGTAGCTCGCGAAATATCTTTCTCGATAATTTCTTTTCTATTTTTATCATTTATCAGACAAGAAGTTAGAGGATTAGTTAAAATTCCTTCTGCTCCAATAGCCAACATTCGTATCGCTTTTTGGATAGTTTCCGGGAAATTTCTCCCTAAAGCCATAACTTCTCCGACTGACTTCATTTCAGTGGAAATCTGGTCGCTTACTTTTCGGAATTTTTGTAAATCCCAACGGGGAATCTTTATTGCGATATAATCCAAAGCTGGCTCAAAAAACGCGGTAGTTTTTTTAGTAATTGCGTTTTCAATTTCCGGTAGATTTTTCCCAATTAAAATGTCCGCAGCTACGGCCGCTAAAGGATAACCACTCGCTTTTGAAGCGAGAGCCGAACTTCGCGAAAGTCGCGCGTTTACCTCAATAACTCGGTATTCTTGGTCATTGTGTGGATTTAAAGCGTATTGGATATTGCATTCTCCAACAATTCCTAAATGTCGAATAGTTTTAATAGCTACTGTCCGTAACATTTGGTATTCCCGATTGGCTAAAGTCATCGAAGGTGAAACTACAATTGATTCGCCAGTGTGAATTCCCAGTGGATCAAAATTTTCCATATTCAGGACCGTAATACAATTATCTGCGTTATCACGAACCACTTCGTATTCAATTTCTTTCCAGCCTCGCAAATCTTCTTCAATTAACACTTGTGGAGAAAAAGCAAAAGCTTCCGTAACCATTTTTTCAAAATCCCGCGAATTTTCACAAAATCCTGATCCTTTTCCACCTAAGGCAAATCCAGCTCGCATAATCAAAGGAAAACCAATCTCTGCCGCGGCTTTTTGGGCTTCTTCCAAATTATAAGTAGCGATAGAGCGCGGAGTTTTTACGCCGATTTTATCTAATTCACGAACAAAAATTTCGCGGTCTTCTGTTTTTTCAATAACTTCCACTGGAGTTCCCAAAACTTTTACTTTATTTTCGCGGAGAAATCCTGATTTTTCCAATTCCAATCCACAGTTTAGAGCTGTTTGTCCACCAAAAGAAAGGGCCAAAGCATCTGGTTTTTCTTTCAAAATTATTTTTTTTACAAAAGTTGGATTAACTGGTAAAAAGTATACTTTATCAGTTCCTACCACTTTTTTTTCGCGGAATTCTGGATAATCAGTCTGTACAGTGGCAATATTTGGATTTATTAAAACCACTTCATGTCCAGCTTTTTTGAAAGTTTTTATAGCTTGACTTCCTGAATAATCAAATTCACCAGCTTCTCCAATCTTTAAGGCCCCGGACCCAAGCAACAGAATTTTCATCTGGATGATTGTAAATAATTTTCTGAAAAATTAAAACAAAATTGTTTTAAAAATTTAGTTTTTTACTTTAAAAACTCGCGAAAATAACACTTTTGCGAGACACTAGTAAGTTTGCGTAATTTATTCCGAACTTAATTCAGAATCTAAAAAATTACGATAATTTAATCCCAAAATTCCTAGATAAGTAATTCCGCAAACCAAGACAGATAGCAGTAAATTATTACGAAGTGGGGTAAAGAAAATTTCAACGAAAATAGCCAAATTTGCGAGAAAAATTAGGCCCAAATTTTTTACAGAAAAAGGGAAAGTAAAATGATTTTTAATTTCGCGGGAAAGCAAAATAAAAACTAAAACTTCACAAACAACAGTAGAGATTGCTGCTGCTATTATCCCGTATTCGCGAAGAAAAATAAGATTTAAAACAGCGTTTAAAACTAAAGCTAAACCATTTATTAAAACAAGCTTTCGTTGTAAATTTTTGGCGACCAAGGTAAAAGTGAAAAGTTGATTAAAAAAGGCGAAAAAGACGGTGGGGATTAGAATCTGTAAAATTTTATCAGACCCAATTTGAGTTGTGGTTGATAAAAATTCTTTAGAACTCAAAAGTAAAACTAAATCCCGCGAAAAAAAACTAACGCCAATCACAATTGGTAAAGATAAAATCAAAAGTTTTTCAATTCCCCAAACTAAACTAGCCGAAGACTTTTTCACATCTTTTTCCTGAGCCGAAATCTGGGGTAACATTGCTTGTCCAAAAAATACACCCAAAACCAAAATTGACTCCAAAACTCGCGTCGCCACTCCGTAAATTCCAGCGAAAGAAATTCCTAAAATCATGGAAATTAAAATCATATCAATTCGCAAATACAAAGTTTGCAAAACTAACGCTAATCCATACGAAATAGTTTCTTTCAAAGTTTTTTTAATAAATTCTAAGTTCCATAAGAGTTTAATTTTAATTTCGCGGGAAACGAAATAGTAGACTAATCCTGCGAAAATTAAGTTAGAAATAACTCCTGCCCACAACAAAATAAAAAAGATATTAAATCCCGCGAAAATTTCTGTATTTTTCAAAATAAAGAAAATTAAACCCGCTAAAACTATTTTTCCTATTACCAAAGAAGCTGAAAATCGCGGGATTTTCATCCGTGCTTGTAAAACACTTGATAAAGTTCCAGCCAAAATAGTTAGCCCCATAGAAATAGCGGTAATCCAGATTCCTAATTTTAATTCTGGTGAATATTTTGGTACAAATTGGGCTGAAAAACCCGCGAAAATAATCACTCCTAAGATTAATAATAACCGCAAAGATAAAATATTTCCTAAAATAAATTCAGAAGAATTCACGGGATTTTTTTCGTTATCAGATTTACTTATTTCACGCACCGCAACGGCAAAGAGCCCCATATCAGCGATAATTCCAAAAAAAGCGAGAAATTCGTAAGCTGTTACGTATTGTCCATAAAAAGAAGCCCCCAAACCAGTAATTAATTTTACAATTAAAAAACTGGTAAACATTGTGATCAGTTTTCCACCAAATTGAGCAAAAGCATTTCCGAGAATTTTCTTATTGGAAAACATCGAGCATATTTTAGTAGTTTTCAAATAGATTACTAGTTTACTAAATAAATTCGCGAGATTTAGAATATTTAGAAATTTATTTAAAATAAAATCATGAGTATTTTTTATCTGTTTCAAAAGTCAGCAGACTATTTAACCTTTGATGTTTTTGGTTTATTGCCAGATTCTCATTTCGCGGAATCTGTGAATTTTTTCATTTATGATTCATTTAAAATTTTGTTTTTGATACTTTTTATAACTTATTTAATGACGCTTTTGTGGTATTATTTACCGATTGAAAAAATCCGCGAATTTTTGGTAAAACATCGGAATTTTAGTTTAGATTATTTCTTTGCGACTATTTTTGTAGCGATAACTCCGTTTTGTTTGTGTTCGTTAATTCCCCCCTTTATAGGATTTATTTAGGCGTGAATTCTGCTCGGTGTAACTTTTGATTCCCCGTTAATTAATGAAGTTGCCATCGCTCTGTTTATCGGAATGTTTGGTTGGAAAATAACCTTAGCTTATATTTTCGCAGTAATTTTTATAGGAGCAATTGGCGGATTTGTAATTGAAAAATTAAATTTAGAAAAACATGTCGAAGAATTTGACTGGAAATCTAATACTAAAAAAAGTTGTTGTACAAAATCCCGCGAAAAAAAATTTTCCAGTGTTTTGAAATAAATTTCCGCAGAAGTCTTTTCTATTACCAAAAAATCTTTTGGTATATTTTAATTGGAGTTAGTTTAGGAGCATTTATTCATCACGGATTTGTGCCACAAGGATTTTTTGAAAAATATTTGCAAAGATTGTTGGGTCTTCATTACCCGAAGCGTTTATTTTGAAACAAGTTCTCAAATGACAACTTCTCGCGATATTTTTTGGGATAGTTACCACTGAAATTATCATTATCGGTTATTTATTTAACGCTTTTCTGTAATTTCGCGGGATTTGTTCTTTCTACTAAAGATTCTTTTTCTACTAAAGATTCTAAAGCTTTTCTTAACAATTCAATTGTTTTATTTACATCTCCATTAACAAAACCCTTTGCTATAACTATCAAATCTTCTGCCTGATATGATACAACTTCTTTATTTGTCATTGATCCCAGATAATCATATATAAATTTTGCTGAATTTTCGTACGATGCTGATTTGAAAAGATTTTTCATTTGTAAAATTAGTTAACTTAATGAAATATTAACAAAAAAAAATAAAAATGCAAGTCCATTATCAATTCCCGCGAAATCCTATCTCACCAATCGGCCTTTCATTCCTAGTTTTTGTAGAATAATTGCCATTAGACACCAACCAGTTAGCCCAAAAACAATTTGGGCAAACCCGACAAATCCCGCGAAAAAAAAGAAGTTTTTATTTACAGTAAAACCTAAAATAACTGATCCTAAAACGAAAGTTCCTGCAATCAAAAAGAGAGCTCGTTCTAGATACCATGATTTTGTTGGTAATTTATACATTTGAAAAAGATTTAAAATTCATCTTAATATTAATTATTTTTGGAGTTTGAGTAAAATTTCGCGGGATTTTACATTTCTACGGCTTCATGCACGATTTTTTTCATTGTCCCCATCACTTTTTTAGACATTGGTGCTAAATTTATAGTTGGAAACATCCAACTAATCATCCAAGGTTTCATTTGCATATAACGAAGCACAGTTTGATTATTTTCGCGGGAAATTATAATACTTTTGGGCATCATGATTCCTAAATCTTTACTCATTCCTAAAGCTTTGTGGGCTTTTTGGGCATTACAAAGCTCAATAATTCTATATTCAAAATCCCGCGAAATTTCTAAATTATTTTTTTCAAAAGTTTTTCGCATATCATGAGTTGTAATAATTGAAAATCCATTATTGATAATTGCCTGCTCAAGGTTTTTAAAAACGGTTTCAAACGGTTTGTTGGTAGAAATTTTGTAAGCAATTTTGCCGAGAACTTTTTCTGACAAGAATTTTTTCATTTTCATTATTTGTTAAAAATCAAGTAGTTTTTCGCGGGATTTTAACATGATTTTTTCCTCGGAAAAGGAGTAATTAAATGATTTTTATCACGAACTTTTGGTGGGAAACTTGTCATCAAAGCCGGGAAAACCCCCAGTGTAAAGACAGCAGAAATTGATAATCCAAAAATAATTGACCAAGCTAATCCTGACCAAACAGGATCTGAAACAATTGTAAAATTCCCTAAAACAGTTGTCATAGAAGTTAAAACAATTGGACGTAGTCTAGTTATTCCTGCTTGATATAAGGCATCACGGATTGATAATCCGCGGTCACGCAAAATATCAAAATATTCTAGATAAATAATTGCATTATTAACGACAATTCCCATCAGAGCAATAAATCCAATTAAACTAGTTGCGGTTAAAAAAGTTCCGCTGATTTTATCTAAAATTGCAAAACCGGGAAGAATTCCCAAAAGACCGAGGAAAACGGTACTCATTACCAAAAGTGGAATTTTGAAAGATTCAAATTGAGCAACTAAAACCGCATATATAGCTATAAAAGCAATAATCATTGCTAATCCCAAATCTCGAAAATTATCTAAAGTCATTTCTCGTTCTCCACCCCATTCAATATGATAAATTTCGCGGGATTTTGTTTCAAAAGTAAATCCATATAGATTCCAATCAATTATTTTACCATCATTAGGAAAATCGTAATTAAAAATATCAAACATTAAATCAATTGTGGCGTAAACCACACTTCTATTATCTAATTCGGCTGTTACATAAACTGTTTTTTCTCTTTTATCAATAAATAAAACGGGATTTGGTCTGGTTTCCATTTTTTTAACCACAGCTGATAATGGTACCATATTTCCCGCGAAATTTTTCAAATAAATATTGTCAAAATCAGCTACTTCATCGTGTTTGTCTTGGGGAGCAGACAAAGTGATCGTAACCATTTCTGGTGAATTTTTTAAATGAAATTGAGAAACGGTTACTTCGTCAGAAATGGCAGAAAGTGCTTCATAAATTTGAGCTGTGGCGATTCCAGAAGCTAATGCTTTTTCGTGATCAACTTGAAAAGAAATTTTACGAATAGGGTCAGCAATTGAAGTATCAATATCAACCACTCTTTTTGTTTTAGAGAAAAGAGTTTCTACGTCACGAGCAACTTTTTCTAAAATCTGACGGTTTGGACCTTTAATTTTTGCCATCAATGTCGCTCTAACTGGTGGTCCAGGAGGATCTTCTAAAAATTTAAAAGTAGTATTTTCTAAAATCTCGCGAAATTCTGGATCAAGATTGGAATCTTTTGAGATTTTCGCGAGAATTTTTTTTCGTTCAGCATTCAAAAGAGGAGTTGATTCAATGGAACGCTTTGTAGTATCAGTTAAGTTAACCCGCAAAGTTGCCATATAAGGCGCAATTCGGTAGTTAGCACCTTTAAAAAGTCCATTAAAGTCGACCACTGAAGAAGTTCCAACAAAACTTTGAATAGAAGTTATTTCAGGATTTTTCAAAAGTTCGGAACTAACAAATTCTGCGATTTTTTCAGTTTCCGGGAAATTTGTGTCTTGCGGAGCATCAATGTAGACAAAAAACTGGTTTTTGTTAGCGGAGGGGAGCATTTTGAAATGAACTAATTTCAAAACAGGAAAAGTTAGAGCAATAAAAAGTGCTCCAAAAATTGTTATAATAAAAAATCGGCGAAATTTTTTATCGTCCAAAATTTTGGTCAAAAGTTGGCTGTATTTTTCTGTAACTTTATCAAAAAAACTAGGTTTCGATTCTTTTTTCGCGGGATTTTCTAAATCTAAAGGAAGAATTAAGTCCGCTAAAAAGGGAGTTAAAACATAGGCAATTAACATAGAAATTATTAAAGCCATTGGTAGGAAAAAGGATAACGGTCCCATATAATCTCCCATCATTCCTGATAAATTGGAAGTTGGTAAGAAAACTATTACAGAAGTTAAAGTTGATAAAAATAAACCAATCCCCACTTCATTAACTGCTTCAATAATTGCTTCATGGCGAATTTTTAAAGATTTTTTCGCGGATTTTGCTTTTTCTTTTAAGTGTCTGTAGATATTTTCAACCACAACAGTTGCCGAATCTACCAGTAATCCTAGCGAAAGAATCAAAGCAAATAAGGTAATCCTGTTTATAGTTCGTCCTGAAAAATAACCAACAATGAATACCCCAGCCATAGTTAGTGGAATAGCAATCGCTACTACAGAAGCAGATCGAATTCCTAAAAACAACCACAAAACAATGGAAACAATAATAACAGAAGAAATCAAATTCTGCATTAAAACTCCAATAGCTTTACTGGAAACAGCTCCTTCATCGCGGTAAATTTTGTATTCTAATCCCGCGAATTTTTGGTTATTCATGATTCGTACTAAATTTTCACGAACATTTTTGACCACGGTTTGAGCATTTGATCCTTTTCTTTTAGCAATGGAAACGAAAACAATATCTTTTTTGTTAAAATCTCCTTCTTTTTTATTAAAAACTTTCACAAATGAAGTTTTTTTTCTGTATCCAGTGGAAACTTGGGCTACATCTTCTAGTTTAACACCAGGAATAACTGTAATTTTTTTCGCGGATTTTTCATCAGCAAAATTCCCATTAACTTCAATTGGAATAAAGTTTTTTTCAGTTTCAATTTTTCCTGATGGAAATCGTAAATTATTCCCCTGAATTGCTCGTTTGATATCTTCTATAGAAACATTTCGTTGTTTCATTCTCCCCATATCAAGAATAATTTTCAAAGCTTGTGATTCTCCTCCGTGAATATCTAAATTAGCAACATCAGGAATTTTTTTGAGCTGATTCATAATTTCATAAGCCAGCACGCGTACTTGATTTTGTGACATATTTTTCGCGGAAAATCCAATTGTTAAAATTGGAACATCGTCTGCTGAGACAGATTTAATTAAGGGAGTTTGAATCATTCCTTGTTTTAAATCTAAGTTGCCGAGGATTTTGTTTGTTAGCTTAACTCGAGAGTCTTCAAAATCTTCTCCAACTAAAAATTGAACAAAAGTCATCACTCGTCCGCCATCCATTGATTGTGAAAAAATTTTATCAACGCCTGGGACATCAGCAATTTTTTCCTCTAATTCTCTGGTCACAAATTTTTCAACTTCTTCAGCTGTTGCTCCAGGATAATCAATGGTAACCATAAAGGCGGGCATTGAGATATTAGGATTGTATTGTTTTGGAGTCATTGAATAAGATAAAAATCCCGCGAAAATTGTCCCAACTAGGATTAAAATAGTTAGCGGACGATTTTCTAAAAAGAATTTGGTTATTTTTCCGGCAAAATTTAATTTCATAATTTGTTTTTTAAATAAAAGAATTAAAAGTTTTATTTACGGTTTCATGATTTTTAATCCATCGGTAATTTCATCAAAATAAATTCCTACTATGTTTCCTTCATCGGATAAAATATCCACTTTTTGCCATTTCTGATTGTCTAATAAAATTTTCGCTCCATCATAATCAAATTTGATAAAATTTCGCGGGATTTTAAATATTTTTCGTTCAGGTAGTTGCATTTTAATCCTAGCAAAAAGTCCGATTTTTAATTTTTCAAAAATTTCTTTGTTCTCTTTATCTTTTACAAATGTGATTTCTATTCCTAGTTTTCTAGTTCGTGGATCAAGAGCAGGATTAACTTTAGTTACAGTTCCCGCGAATTTTTCCTTTAAACCATCAACAGCAATTTCTACTGGCATTTCCAGTGAAACTAGTCCAGCGTAAATATCAGCCACATCTGTTCTTACCTTAAAACCTGACATATCAGCAATTTCAAATAAGGTTTGACCAGGAGCTACTAATTGTCCGACATCAATTTTTCGCGAGATTATTGTGCCATTAAAAGGGGCTTTTACTACCATTTCTCGCTGATAAGTTCCAGCAATGTTTACTTGTGATTTAGCAGCTACCACTTGGTTTTCAGCATTAGATTTCGCGAGTTCTACACCTGATTTAGCGGTTTTTACTTGATTTTCAACAGCTAAAACTTTTAAACTCAACTGTTCATTCATAACTTTTGTTCCTGTTATGAAATTTTGCAAGTTAGTAATAGTTTCGGAAATATTTTTTTGATAACTGGCAATTTTCCCTAAAAAGCCATTTTTTACTGTTTCAGGAAAAGATGAAGAAACAGTAGTTCGACGAATTAGATTATCAAAATCTGATAAATCCTTCTTTATTTTTTTCAATAAATCTAATCGTTTTTCCGCGAAATCTAAAATTGCAGTCTCAGATTTAGGGACATTTTGCGAAAATCCCGCGAAAATTTGATATTTTTCTTCAACTGAATTTTTTAAATTATTTTTTAAAATGGAATTATTACGTCCTATAATATTTTTATAGGCATTCATACCCTTAAAGCGGTCAGTTGCTTCCAAATTTTTATCTAAAAAATCTAAAATATTAGAAATTGTGATTTCTGATAATTTGGCATTTGTCGCGAGATTTTTATATTGTTTTTTCCTCTGAACTTCAGTTTCTTTTTTGGTCTGCCTCAAAGCTCTTTCAGCTGATTCTAATTGAACTTGAGCAGTATTTATAGCATTTTTAGTAGTGGCCTCAGTTGCTTTTAACTGACTTAAAGCACTTTGATATTGTGCCAGAGTATCACTATCAACAGCTGAATATCTCGCGAGAATTTGTCCCTTGTAAACTTTGTCTCCGACATCAACTTTTAGTGAATCAATTCTTCCCATAATTTTAGAAGAAATTGGAACTTGTTTTTCAGCTTCAATATTTCCAGTTAATTCCAAGACAGGAGCTGTTTTTTCTGATTTTAATGTAAAAATTTCGCGGGATTTTGCTTTTTCCACAATTTTTTCAGTTGTAGTTTGTCCGCAAGCAGTCAATAAGACGAGAGCCGATAACACCAATAGTTTTTTCATTTTTTAACAATTAATTTAAGTAGTTTATCTAAATCTTGCTGTTCACGGTTTTTAAAACATTTCGCGAGATTTTCTGATAATAAAAGAGCATAACAGTTATCTAATGCTGATTTTACAGCAGAAAATTGAATAATAATTTGCTCGCAGTCAGTTGCTGTTTCTAACAACTTTTGTAACCCGCGAACCTGTCCTTCAATACGTTTTAGACGATTTTTAATTTTTTTCATTGACAGCATTATACCCAGTGGGGGTATGTTGTCAAATTTTCGTGGAATTTTTACTTTTTTGATAACTCATGAGCCCGAAGTAAACCAGCAGCACAAGATTTTTTAAAATCCCGCGAAAATTTGCATTTTTTATTGAGTTGTTAGAATTACCGTGAAATTTTAATTTTAAAAAATGGATATTACGAATATGTATGATTCTAATGCTTGTTCTATTTTAGGGGGTGGTGCTGAAAGTTGGACTTGGGATGAATATTTTCGTCAAAAAGAATTATTAGGAGATAAAATTGTTTTAGTTGATATGATAAATGAACCAGTTGAAGATTCTATTCCAATTTCTAATGAAATTTTCGCGGGGAAATACCCAGAAGGAACCTATTTTGTGCTTTATTGTCATTCTGGTGGTTCATCTGGATATTTGCAAAAACAACTTGCTCCCCAGTTACCGCAGTATAAATTTATAAATTTAGCTGGAGGAATAGGAATGTATCCAAAATAAAATTTATTTAAATTTAATTAAACTCTTGAATATTCCTTTTAAATCTGGTATAATTCACCGATGAATTTAATGAATAAAGGACAAACTTCTAGCGCGAATTTTCTAGTACAAATAAACCGCGAACAACAAGAACAAATCGCGCGTCATAAATCTCAAGAACTTGGCCTTGGATATGTAAATTTAAAAACGCAAGCCATAAATCTAGATGCTTTAAAACTTTTACCAGTAGCCGAGGCAGAAAAGTTAGGGGTAATTATTTTCGACAAGGTTGGGAAAAAATTAAAAATTGCACTTTATAATCCAGTGGCTAAAGAAGAAGTTATTCAAAAATTCGCGGGATTTTCTTGTGAATTTTATTTATCATCAAGACTTGGTATTGAAGAAGCACTAAAAACTTATAATTCTGATTATTTTCATAAACAAAAAGTAGAAGTTCGCGAAAATATTGATGAAGGAGAAAAAGTTTTAGAAGCTCATTTGGATGATTTTCAAAAACTAGAAAAAACTATTAACACAATGCCATCAGAAGCAGCCATTGCTGAAATTTTTCTTTTGTCTGTAGCGGCGAGAGCTTCTGATATCCATTTTCAACCAGAAAAAGAAGAAATGGTGGTGCGGATTAGAATTGACGGGATTTTGCATAATGTTTTAAAAATTCAACTAAATCCCGCGAAAAAAATTGTCATGGGAATTAAATATCTAGCAGGAATGCAATCAAACGTGTCTGATATTCCACAGGATGGTAGTATCGTAAAGAAAATAAACCAACGAAGTGTTGATTTGCGAGTTTCCACTTTGCCGACAACAAAAGGACTAGAATCGGTAGTTGTACGGATTTTAGATTCTTCGCGAGGAATTAAATCTTTTTCTGAATTAGGATTTTCGCAAAATGTTGAAAAAAAGATTTTGCGTGCTTTGTCGCGAAAAAACGGAATAATTTTAGTAACTGGGCCGACTGGTTCAGGAAAAACAACGACTCTTTATTCAATGCTTTCTGAGTTAAATTCACCAGAAAGGAAATTAGTTACTCTGGAAGATCCCATTGAATACCATTTACCAGGAGTTTCCCAGTCGCAAGTTAATGAGGATCGTAATTTTAATTTTGAAACTGGCTTTAAATCACTTTTACGGCATGATCCTGATGTAATTTTAGTCGGAGAAGTGCGAACATTAAATACCGCAAAATTTGCTTTTGAAGCAGCTTTAACTGGACACACTGTTATGACTTCTTTACATGCTAATTCAGCTGTGGGGGCAATCTCTCGTTTACGAAATATGGGAGTAGAAGATTTTAATATTGCTCCAACAATTTCCGCGGTTTTTGCGCAAAAATTAGTCCGGAAACTTTGTCCACATTGTAAAATTTCGCGGGATTATAATTTACAAGAATACAATTTAAAAAAATCTCTCAAAAGGATACAAGGGGTTTATCCTCAAACAGAAATAAAATTTAGCAAAGACCAAAAATCCGCGAAATTTTACCACGCTGTGGGCTGTTCACATTGTTCACAAACCGGATTTTCGGGACAAACGGCTATTTGTGAAGCATTTCCCGTTGATGAAAAAGTTAGAAAAATGATTCTAGATAAAAAATCAGAAGACGAAATTCGGAAATACCTTTTTGATAAAACAGATTTTCTAACTCTTTTTGAGGACGGACTTTTAAAGGTTATAACTGGTGAAACTTCACTAGAAGAACTAATTCGCGTTGCGGGACTATAAAATTTCGCGGAATTTTATATTTAGTTTTCTTTAATTATTCTTTTTGTTAGAATTCGCGGGAATTAATAAAAAATTATGAGTTATATTTTATCATTTCTACATATTTTGCCAGCCATCCTTGTTTTTATATTGATTTTTTCTGTCCTAATTCTAGTTCACGAATGGGGACATTTTATTACTGCTTTAAAATCTGGAGTAAAAGTTGAAGAGTTTGGATTAGGGTTTGGTAAGAAATTATGGAAAAAACAGGTTGGGGAAGTTGAATATTCAATTGGAACAATTCCCTTTGGAGGATATGTCAAAATGCTTGGAGAAGAAGAACATTCTAATGATCCGCGAAGTTTTGAACAAGCTAAACTTTGGAAAAGAATGGCAATAACTTTAGCAGGAATTACGATGAATTTAATTTTTACAATTATTGCTTTTGTTATTCTTTTTTCAGTTGGAACTACACCAATTCTAATTTCACAAACTGATATTGCACAAGCTGATTCGCAAGGAATGGTAATCTGGTCAAAGCCAGATATTAATGGGAATAAAGAAATTGTAGCCTTGAGAGAAATAAAAAAAGGATTTCCAGCAGCAATTCCATTTGCCTTTCAAGAAACTTGGAGGATTTCAAAAGCAATCTTACATAAAATTGCCGAAATCCCGCGAGAAATTATTAAAGATAAAAAACTCCCAAAAGGATTATCGGGTCCAGTAGGAATAGCAGAGGCAACTTATAAAATTATTCCTTTTGGTTTTTGGGCTTTGTTAAAACTAACAGCACTTTTATCATTATCTTTAGCTGTGATGAATTTACTACCAATTCCGGCTCTTGATGGTGGGCGATTTTTCTTTCAAATTATTGAGTTTATTCTAAAACCATTTGGTGTTAAGTTAAATTCAGAAATTGAAAATTACATTCACATGGCTGGATTTACTCTTCTAATGTTATTAATTTTAGTGATAACTTGGAATGATATAGTTGGTTTAGTAGCTCGTCATTTCTAGAAATTTTCGCGGGATTTTTTAATTAGAAACCAAAACAGCCTTAATTCTTCGTACTCCACGTGAGGAAGCTTGTTCTTTCTTAATTTTAAAGACTCCCAATTCGCCGGTCCTTTTCGCATGTGGTCCACCACAAATTTCCCGCGAAAATTCCCCCATAGTGTACATTTTTACTTTTTCCCCATATTTGTGCTCAAAAAGACCAATTGCGCCTTGATTTTTAGCTTCTTCAACAGTTGTTTCTACCCAAGAAATCGGGACATCAGCTTGAATGGCTGAATTTACATAATCTTCAACAGCTTTTTTTTGTTCATCAGTTAGTTTCTCTGGATGTGAAAAATCAAATCGTAATCTTTCGGGAGTAATATTAGAGCCTCGTTGTTCAACATGATTTCCCAAGACTTTTCGTAAAGCCGCATGAAGTAAATGAGTGGCGGTGTGTAAACGAGCCGTTTCAATAGAGTGATCTCCCAGTCCGCCTTTAAATTTTTTCTCAGCTCCTGCTCGCGATTTTTCTTGGTGTTTTTTCTCTGCTTCCTTAAATCCCGCGAAATCTACGGTTAAACCTTGTTCTTTAGCTAATTCCTCAGTCATTTCGATAGGAAAACCAAAAGTTTCATATAACCAAAAAGCTTTTTTTCCAGAAATTTCTTTTTTCT
This sequence comes from uncultured Candidatus Peribacteria bacterium, assembly GCA_964567875.1. GTDB lineage: Bacteria > Patescibacteriota > Gracilibacteria > UBA4473 > UBA4473 > JALVIB01. The sequence goes on from CAZMOH010000007.1 coordinate 16,947, forward strand.
CCGAAAATTCGCGGATTTTTTCCGCTAACTTTAGAAATTCTTTTTCTCCTTGTGCTAAAGTCTTGGCAAATTGCTTTTCCTCTATAGCCAGCTCTTTTAAGATAAAATCTTTGTTTTCTAGCAATTCGGGATAAGTGTTTTGTAAAGACTTAATTGCTTCCTCCGCAATAAATCCCACGAAATTCTCTGTAATTCCTAATTTTCGTCCGTGGCGAATTGCTCGACGAATTAGTCGACGCAAAATATAACCTTGATCTAAGTTAGAAGGAACAATTTTATCAGCTAAAAGAATAGTGGCTGTTCGTAAATGGTCAGCAATAATTCTCGCGGAATTTCCGATTTCAGTCTCCGCAGACGGATTGGAAATAATTTCTGGTTTCTGCGAAATTTCCGCAACTTTAGCTAAAATCCCGCGAAAAATATCTGTTTCGTAAACTGATTTTAAACCATTTAAAACAACAATAGTCCGCTCCAAACCCATTCCAGTATCAATGTTTTTTTGTTTTAATTCAGTGAGAGAACCATCTTTTTCGCGATTAAAAGTCATAAAAACATCGTTCCAAATTTCAACCCAGCGCGGATCATCATGTGTTTCTTGAAAATTCGCGGGAATTTCGTCATCTCCTGTCCAATAAAACATTTCGGTGTCTGTCCCACATGGACCAATATCACCTTTGGCCCACCAGTTATCCTTTTTGCCAAGATAAGCAATTTTTTCAGCCGGCATTCCCATCTCTTGCCATTTTTGAGCAGCTTCCTCATCTCTAGGAGCATCATCATCTCCCGCGAAAACAGAAACTGCTAGTTTTTCTACTGGTAGTTTTAATTCTTCAGTCAAAAACTCCCAACTCCATTCAATTTGTTCGTTTTTAAAATAATCTCCTAACGACCAATTTCCTAGCATTTCAAAAAAAGTCAGATGAGTAGCATCTCCAACTTCATCAATGTCTCCCGTTCGGATACATTTTTGAGTGTTAGCTAAACGCTTTCCAGCTGGATGTTTTTCTCCCATTAGATAAGGAACTAAAGGATGCATTCCAGAATTATGAAAGAGAGCGGTTGGATCATTGTCTGGTAAAACAGAAGCACTTTTAATTATGGTATGATTTTTGTTTTTCCAAAAATTTAACCATTTTTCGCGAAGTTCATCAGCAGTTATTTTCATTTGTAATCATAATTTCGCGGGAAATTTAGCATAAATTTTTTAATTTGAGAAATTTTCGCAGGATTTTTACTTTAGGCTTGAATTTTCGCGGGATTTTCGGTATAATAGTGGGATTAATTTATAAATTAATGAAAGTTTGGAAAAAATTGGTTTCATTTCGCGGGATTTTTCCCTGCTTATTGCTGTTTATGATGATTTCTCCTAAGTTAGTTTTTGCTGCGACAGGGGGATCAGATAGCGTGTTAGGAGGTTTAGCAGAAATTTTAGGAGTTTTAATCAGCGTTTTAACTTTTATTGCTTTGTTAATGATTAAGTATTTCGGGCAATTATTGGGGACAATGATGTTAACTGGGCCAGAAGCAATGCAGGCTTTAACTCCGATGTGGGTTTGGGTAAGAAATTTAACTAACATTGTATTTGTAATAGTTTTGGTTGGATTAGCTTTTTCTAATCTTTTCGCGAGTTTTTCAGGAGAAAATGGGGGGAATTGGACCATTAAAGAAAAACTCCCCAAAATAATTATTTCTTTAGTGGCAATTAATTTTTCATTATTAGCTTTTCGGGTAGTGATTGATGCAGTTAATGTGGGAACAGTTGCTATTTTAGGAATAGCTGATTCGCGTCTAGATGCGGAAGATCCCAATCAGGAGAGTATAATTGCTAATAGTAAAACCTGGACAATAGTTACAGATGATAAATATCAAAAATTTAAAGGTGAAGGTAAAATAGTAGAATATTCTGGATCAGACGAAGTCCATGGTGGAAATTCGTGTAATGAAGCCTATCGATCACAGAAAAATAATTTGGGAAATGGGAGAATTCTTGGATACAAAGGATCAAAATACAAATATATTTGTCGCGATTTTCGTAGTCAGGTGAATGATGTTTTTTGTTCTGGTTGGGAAAACAAACATTACGATGATGATAACATCAAATCAGAAGATTTGGATGACGACTGTTTGTTTATGTTAAAGAAATCAACTTTCAAGACAATGTTGAACCCAGATGATGAACCAGGACAGAACTTATTTATGTCGTTTGGGACAGTTTTTATGCATTTAGAGAAAATGCCAGCTTTAGCAGCGAAAATTGATAGTATAAACGGATTGATTCTTAATTCATTATTTTCTGGGATTCTAAGTCTAGCGTATTTAGCATCTTTGGCTGCGATTTTTATTGCTCTTTTGGGGCGAATTTTATTGTTATGGATTGCTATGGTTTTTTCGCCACTTTTGATAGCAGCTTCTATTATGGGGATTGAAAAAGCTAGCGAAGGAACAACACAAATTGTTACAAATCTCATAATGCCGTTAAAAATCGCGGCAGCTTTTGCGGTTAGTTTTGTGATGATGTCAGGGATGATTGATTTTAATGTTATTAACGAAGGAGATTCATTTTTATTTGGACCAGCTTTGTCCAATTTAGGTATTGGAGGAATTGGCTTTTTATGGCAAATTGCGACCATTGTTATTTTTTGGAAAGTCGCGAAATGGGCTGTGGATGGAAATTTAGCTCATAGTATAACTGATAAAATATTTACTGGAGCAGAAACCCTTGGTGAGTATGCAGCGAAAGCAGCTACTATTAATCGACAGGTATTTGGGGTTAAAGTTGATGGAAAAGAAAAGAAATTCTCTTTATCAAATATTATGGCTATGCCTAGTGTTTTGCAGAGAGCCCAGTTAAGTAAACAATCTGAAGGATTAAAAAATATGCGAGAAGCTCTGGGAATTGATATGTCCAAAATGGAAAAATTCTTAGCTGATAAATCTCTAGATACTAATTCTAAGGTTTTTACTGAGTTTAGAGATATTTTGAAAAAGTTTAGCAACAAGGCCGATATGGAGGCACATAAATCTCAGCTTCTAGCAATGTTAGATCGTTCGAATGCTCCTTTTGCGAGAGATATTGCCAAGGCTATTCGAGAGGAGGGAAGTGTGGCTGCTGGATGGGACAAGGTTGCCTTTACTTCAAATGCTAAATCTCAATTGGGAGACTCTTATACTAAATCTAACGGAGTTGATAATCCTAATTTCTATAAAGGATTTGATGGGGCAACAGATACAAAAGAAAATCCCGCGAAAAATTCACAGGAATTAGCAAAAGGAAATACGACTATTAATAAAGATGCTACAAAACTTTCTATTACAGATGGAGGAGCAACAATAGATTATGATTTATCTAAATTTAAAGGCCAAGAGGAACCAAATAATTTAAATAATACACAAGAAAATCATTTAGATGATCTTAATCTTTCTTCAACGATTGTTGATGAAATTTCTGATAAATATAATAGCAATGAGGCACAAAATATTATTCAAAATTTAGCGAAAAAAGCACAAGCAATAAATGGAATAGATTTGACTAAATTAAAAAACCGCGAAAAAATGGAAGTATCTCTAAAAGATAAGGCGATTTTCTTTAAAGAAAAAGACTCTTCTAACAAAGTTCAAGCAGTTTACATAGCTGACCGAAAAAGTGGGACTCCGATGGATTTAAGTAAGTTTGGAGCGAGTGGTGTTTCCAACGGAAAAGTTGATTTTAATACAGCAAAAACTATTTATAATTATCAATTAGCACAAGATGCTGATAGTGAGACAAAAGCTCAATTCAAAGAATTACAAGATCAGTTAGCAGAAGCTTATGGAGCAGATAAACTAAGTTCTAATACTTCTGTTGAGAATTCACAAAACACAGATAACACTACACAAAATACAAGTAACCAGAATAATAGTTCTTCTACTTAAAAATCCCGCGAAATTAAAAAAATACTGAGTTCGAACTTTAACAAAAACAGGTCTAGTATGAAGTTCGAACTCTATTTTTTCAAATTTAGAAAATTTCGCGGGATTTTTTCTTTTTTTTAAAAACATTTATACTTCAAGGTGATGGACAATCAGGCTTATTTCAAAAAAATAGG
>CAZMOH010000008.1:0-11128 GCA_964567875.1 uncultured Candidatus Peribacteria bacterium
ATAGAAAAATTTTTTAGTAGCATCTCTAACAGCTTCATTATTTGCTATATCAAAAGAATTTGTTCCAGCTTTTAACATCTCCCCCCATTTTACATAATCATTATAATTCCATCCTCTTAGTTCCGCACCTGGTGTTCCTTTCGGAACAATACGCCCATCTAACTTATAAGATTCTTTATCAGCTAAAAAATCAACATGAGGAAACCTTGCCAAAAACTGATCATTCATTCTCATTAATGAATCTCGCGAAATTAAACTTCGACCAGTTTTAGGATTAACTGTTGCTACCCCCATAACCAAGAAGTACCATCTTTGATCTGGTTGTCCATTCATTTTTCCTTTAGCAAATGATTCACGAATAAAACATTCGTATTTAGCTGGATCTACTCCTTCACTCTCTCCTCTTGACCATTTTTTTAACATATCTGATAAAATTTTTGTCCTAGCGCCAGGAGCATTTTCATAACGAGTAAAATCAGCATTATGACCATCCATTGCTGATTTTAACTTGCTTTCAAAATTAGTATCCCAGTCTCTAAAAGTTTCTGGCGACCAAATAAATTCACAAGCTTCTCTAACTTTATTTAATATTTCATCTGATGATAAATTTTCATCTTCTGGAATACGAAAATTAACAGCTCCATTGGATAATCGCATTAAAGTTCTCCATAACCCTGGATCATCCCATTGCAAAAATCCCTTATCTAACATTAAACGAATTAAAGCCTTCGCTTCATCTTGATCCGTGGCTCTATATAAAGCGTCTTGTAAATCCCAACCGGGAACTTCTCCATATTGTGTTTCAAATTCTTTAACTCTATTTTCTTCTGCTTCTTCCGCTTTTCTTTTAAATTCTTTTCCCCAAGCAGATTTCTCACCAAAAAAACTTTTCCCTATTTCCGCAACAGCTTTTTCTGAGTCTCGTTCCCAACGACGATCATGAACTTCAATTGCTTGCTTTACTATTGCATATAAATCGTATAGAGAAAACTTTTGATATGTATTTATTTTTTTAGTTGATTCTATTCCTTTATCATATTCATCAATCCATTTCTGCATATCTGTCGCATATTTTTTTGCATTTTTTGCATGATCTTCTAACGACCGAAAATCATTCATTTCTAAAATTGCCTCAGCTCTATCTTGTGGCGACATGTCATACCTTTTTATCCAATCCTCTAAAAAACCTCGTTTTAAAAATTTTTCCGATAATTCATCAAATTGCTGAGAAGTTAACTTATGTTTTCCTAAAAGTTCTCGCATAGACTCTTTGTCTAAGCCATATCTATCAAAAAACTTATTGTCATCTAGTTTTTCTAGATCTCGTTTTATTCTACGATTAACATCATTAATAGCAGTTTTATATTTAGAAAAATTCTCGCGAAATTTTTTTGAAATTTCATTAAAGTTTTTTGTAAATTCTTCCTTTTCTGACGTATTGTCGTCAAAAAACTGTAATTTGGTTAAAAATTCCAATGTTTTATTCGATTCCTCTAGATACTTATCTAAAGTTTCACTTTCAGCCGCAAATTTTCCATCTTTAAAATTTAAAGCTGTATCTAATTTAAGAAAATTATCAGCAAAAACCTTCCAAAAAGTTTCATTTCCTGTAAATTTGTAATCAATTTTTTTCGCGGATTTTTCTAATTCTTCAAAAGTTTTTGAAAAAGCATCTAGCATTTTCATTGGTACTTCCATCAAAACTTCTGTGAATTGATCTGGTGTAACTCCCTCAGGAATAACTTCATTAATAATTGTTCCCAAGTTTACAAAATGTGCTTTTAATTTATCTTTTGTTGAAGGCCATTTTTGAATTAGTGTTTGTAACTTATTTTTAGCTTCAGCTTGACGTAATTTATTTCCTAATTCATCTCCTTTTGTCTTAGAAATCCCGCGAAAAATTTCCGCAATTTCAAAAATTTCACTTCTTAATTCAGCCGTAATTTCTGAAATTTGATTAGTTACACTTTCTGTTTGTAAATGTAACTCATTTAAAAATTCTTTTCCCGGTGCCCAATATAATTTAGGATTGCCGTTTTTATCTTTTCCCCAATAATTTCCACCTCTTTGATAAGCATAACGGCGGTATTGAAAAGACTCTTCTAGTTTTTTAGCTTCATTTAAATAATGTTCTTTTTTCGCGGAATCTGTTTCTTCTTCCGCTTTTCTTCGCAACCTCTCAACATAAGCCTCATTTACTTGATGAGCTTCTTCGATTTCCCGCGAAGTATTTAATTTATTTTGTTCATAAGCTACATGACGAGCATGTATTTTAGTTGGATCTATTCCTCCTTCCAATCCTCCGTGAATTCTGTCCCAACCAGCATAAAATTGATCTTTTTCTTCAGCAGTTAGATCATCACCAACTTCTTCTAATACTAAATTAAAAATTGCATCACGATAAGTGTGAATTGCTCCATCAATAAGTTGCGCAATTTGTTGTGGACTTGGAAAATTTTCGCGTAAATTAAATCCTTCTTCTTCTAAACGTGTAATAATATTTTCGTAACTTAAAGCTTTGTCTAATTCACGATACCAAGGAGAAAATTTATCCTCACCATCTTGAAGATGCTCAATATCTGGCAAAACTGTGTCCTCAAAAATCTCACTTAAAACTTTTCCAATTTTACTACGAAATTCATTTAATTTTTCCTTATTAGGTATTTCTAATTTTCCGCGAAATTCTGAAAGATCTTCGTAATAAGGATTTTGGGGATTAGTAAATTCATCTCCCCACAAAATTTCAAAATCAGCCGCATACATTCGGTGACTACGAATCCGCGAATTTATATTTGAAATAAGTGACTCCTCTGCTTTTATCGCAACTTTTTTCGGATCAGCTAAAAAATGTTTCCAAGTTTTATAAACATCTAGATCCTTGGTCTCTTCTTCAACTTTTTGTTTTTGTTTTTGATATTTTTCTCGTAATTTTTTTCGTTCTTCTTCTACCGAAGAAATAATAGGAACTTTTTTATAAAGAGTTTTAGCTTTGTTTTCCCAATTACGAAGTTCATCTTTATATTTTCTAAATCCTTCCTCAAACTCTTTAAATTTATCATCTTTTTGAACTCCCTTCCCTAGCTCATAAGAAAAACTCCTAAATTCATCAACTAATTTTTCGCGGGATTTTAAATCAGATACATTCTTCCTCTTTGTTTTAAAATCTTTAATTTTTTCTGGAATTACCGTTTCTATTTCTACCCTTTTCTGTTTAAATCTCTCCTTATTTCGCTCTAAAAGTTCTTTTTTGCGATCCTCATCAGTAATTTTCTGAATTTCTAATTCAGATTTAAGTTCTTCTAGGTCTAAATCATCAAGTTGTTTTTGTTTTGTGTTTTCAAAAGATTCCAAAACATTATCAACCCATTTATCGAAATCATTTTGAAAAACATTTTCAACAATTTTGTTTTTTTCTGTTAATAATCCCGCGAAATTTTCTTTAATTAATTTCACCTGTTGTAAGTCAACAATTTCCGAATTTTTCCATCCTTCTTCTATTTTAGATTGTTCTTCTGGACTAGCATTTAAATATTCGCTTAATCCATATCTTTCCACTTTTAACAATTTATCTTCAACATCTTGTAATTTCTTTTCCAATTCAGCTAACTCCTTATTTTCATCTTGAAAATTAAGCCATTGTTTCAAATCTTTAATTTTAACAATTTCAAAATCTTCTTGTTTAATTTCTTGAATAGCCTGCAAATGTGTTGGCAAAAAAACATCTGTTTTTTGAGCAAATTGCAAAAACTTAATCGCTTCCGTAGCTTTAAAAGATTTTTCTAATTTTTCTTGTCCACCAATTGTCTCAATAATTTTTTGTCTCAAAGACTCATCAGCCTCTAATCCGGATGGCTTTCCCAAAAATTCGCGTAAAATTTCCCAAGTAAAAGCCATTTTAGGATTATGCAATTTTTCAGGATCTTTTAACAGCTCTGCGACTGATTTAACAGCCATTCTATCCCAATCATAAAACCGACTCTTTTCTGCCCAGGCTTTTTCATTTGGAAACATTCGTCGAATTTCCATTACCAAAATCTTTTCCTCCAAGGTCATAACTTCGTTTTTCTTACCTTTAATAACGTCATAAGTCTTATCACTCGTAGAAATACTTTTAGTCATCAGCTGAAAAGCTTTCTCAACTATTCTTTTATGAGCTCTTTCAAATAAATCTTTCCTTGATCCATCTCGTAAAACCGCATTTTTTTGTAAACGACGATAAATAGAAGAAACTTTTGCTAATTCAAAAGTACTCCATTCTCTCTTATCCAAAGCCCTACCTAAAGCTTGCACTTGTTCATCAACTAAAGCCACGATTTGATTCTGCATCCTTTTAGAAACCAACTTTAATAACGGAGAATCCGCTAAATAAGCTAACATTCGCGGTGGTAAATCTCCCATGTCTTCTCCTCGCGCTAAACTCAATTGGTAACCAACAAGATTGCGAAAACGACGCTTTTGGAAATACGTCATTGCCTCCTGATTCTCTTCCAAAAATCGTAATTCTTTAACACCAAATCCCAACGGACTTCGTAAGGCTTTATTGATTTGTTTTTCAATATCGTCTCGTTTTTCTGGAGTTTGTGGGGTTCTATGACCACTAGCAAAATACAAAAATCCCGCGAAATTTTCATCTCGGAAACTATTTTGGTCTTGGTTTAAGAGTTTTTTCATTTGTAATCTATTAATTATACCAGAAATAAAGCAAAAATAACAGTCTCAAGAGCTAATTTTTACTTGCACAAATCAGAAGAATTCTTTTATTTATATAATTTCGCGAGATTTTTATAAGAAATTTATAATTTAGATTAATTCTATAATATTTTTAATATTTCTCTCATAACACAAATAATAATAACAAAAACAGAAGATGTAATTACATGATAAATACAAGAAAAAATAAATTTTTCTTTTTTTTTAAAAAAAATATAATTTACTTGTAAATAATAACTAACATAAAAATGTCTTTTTCTGTTCACACTTTCGAAACTCATCCTGAAAAATCCGAAGGTCTTGCTTTTGCTTACCACGAAAATATTGGCGAAGGACAAGATGTTTTTTTTCGCGGGAAATTCCCAGAAGGAACAGTTGATGCTACTACGGTTGCTGAATCAATTTTTGGAGCAATTGTTGATAGTTTAAAAATCTTACAAAAAGGAGATAGTTATGACCGTTTTGAAGATGCTCTAAAGTCTGCAAATTTAGAATTTAAAAAAAATATCGCAAAAATTCCGTCTATGCCAGATATTGTTGTTAGCTATTTTGATTTTAATAACTTGTATTTAAGTCAATCTGGACAAGCCGAAGCCTATTTATTGCGAAATGGATCTATTTCTCAGATTTCAGAAACTCCAGATTCTGATAATGAATTATTTCTAAACATTCTAAGTGGACAAGTCGCTGTTAATGATATTATTTTAATTAGTAATGCTAGAATTTTACGCTCTATCACAACCACTCAATTATTAGATATCTTTTCGCGGGATTTTAAGGAAGCTGTTTCTACTTTGCGACATGAACTACAAATGAAATCTGAAGAAGATTTAATCGTAAGTGTTATTGGAATTGGAAAAAAAGAAGAAGTTGGAACTGCTGGATTTCTTTCTCGAATGGTTTCAAAAATGTCTAAACCAACTAGAAACCTAGAAAAAATATATAATCCAGAAAGAAAAAATCCCGAATTAAAAAACACTAAAGATTGTGTCGAAAATCCTAACAATAATCTTAAGCAGGAAAATTCTGATAATTCTCCTCAACTTTTAGATGATAATGAAAATATCCTTGAAAAACCCGCGAAAATAGAAATACCAGAAATAAATTTGGAGAATTTGAAAAATATTGGAAAAAATTTCCCAGAATTATTAAAAAAATTACCACCAAAAAAGAAATTATTAAAAATAGCTGGAGTTATTGCTGGATTATTAATTTTATTTATAGGAGGAAAAGCAATACTTGGTTATGAATCAGAAGAAACAAAAGTTTTACGCGAAGAAATGTCTGTTGCTCGCGAAGAAGTCCAACAAGCTGATGTTTTTTTGACACAAGGTGACCGTAAATCTGCAGCCGACCTTTTGGATAAAGCCCAAAAGTCATTACAAAAAGTTTTAAATTCTAAATCTCAGTTTCGTTCTGATGCTCAATTTTTGTTAGCAGATATTCAAGAAAAACAATTACAAGTTGAAAATGCTCACAAAGTTCAAGCTCAAGTTCTTGCTGATTTAGCAACTAAAAATGATAATATCAATGCTTTAGGATTGTTGAAATTAAATGATAACCTTTTTGCTTATGATTCACATTTTATTTATAAAACAATTCGTAATATTGTAGAGAAAGGTGTTGCTATTTCAGATAAAGAAAGCATCGTAGCTGGTGGATTACGAAGTGCCCAAAAAACCTTAGTTTTATTAACTGATGTCCCGCGAATTATTGAATATAAAAACGGAATAATTTCACCAATGTCTACCACTGACGAAACTTGGAAACATGGACTGGATGTTAAAACTTATGGTTCTCGTTATACTTACATCTTAGATCCTGTAGAAAACCAAATCTGGAAATATGAACGCCGAAAAACAAATTACGGTGGAGCAATTGCTTATAACCAGGGAGCAGACTTATCACGAGCTATTAGCTTTGCTATTGACGGAGCTGTTTATATCCTTTCTGATGATGGAACTATTCAAAAATTATTTCGCGGAGAAAAACAAGATTTTGCTTTCCGAGACCTACCTAGTATTCCATTTTCTGGAAAAAATTTGAGAATTTATACCTCAGCTGATTTAGATTATCTCTACATTCTTGATCCTGAAAATGAACGAGTTTTAATTTTCACTAAAGGTGAAAAATTTGCAACTTACAAAAAGCAAGTTCTTTACGGAGTTCCTGATGCCCGTGACTTTGTAGTTGATGATTCAGGACAGCGTGTAAATATTGTTACTAAAGACAAAATTTACGAATTTTCTCTCTAAATTTTATTATAAATCCCGCGAAATTTTGGGTTTTGCGGGATTTTTAAATTAATCAAAAATGATAAAAGACTTTGAAACAACAGTTTTAAACATTGAAACGGTTGCTACTGACACAAAAAAACTACAATTAACTAAACCATCTGGTTTTAATTTTAAAGCTGGTCAGTTTTTACTCATAAAATTCGCGAAAAATTTAATGAGAGCTTATTCAATTGCTTCTTCGCCAAAAGATAGTTTTTTAGAATTAATTATTAGAATTATTCCAGAGGGAAAAGGAAGTTCAATTATAGATAAAACAAAAATTGGTGATAAATTTATTATTTCTGGAGGCATGGGACACTTCCTTTTATCAGAAAACAAAAATGTAGAACTCTATTTTCTTGCAACAGGAACTGGAATAGCTCCTTTTCGCTCAATGATAAGAACAGAATCCTTACAAAAAAATCCGCGAAAAATGCACTTATTTTATGGTGGACGTTGGAAAGAAGATTTACCTTATTTGGAAGAAATTTCTGAGTGGACAAAAAACTTAGAGGTAAAAATCGGTTTATCTCGTGATTTAAAAGCTCATGAAGTTTATATACCTAATCTACCACAAGCTAAAATAGATAATTGCCGAATTACAAAATTTATTGAAGACGAAAATTTCGCAGAAAATTCAGAATTTTATATTTGTGGAAATAAAGGAATGGTCGAAGGAACTCGTGATTTACTTTCTACAAAAGGTGTTTCAAAAGAACGAATCTTTTTTGAAAAATTTAACTAAAAATCCCGCGAAATTTTATCCTAACTGACAACGACGCCTTTCGTGTCTTTCTGCTGTATCAATATCTGTTGTTAAGAAAGCTGACACAATCTCTTGCCAAGAATCAAAAAACTTAGTTCGTCCGCCCATGGCCAAAACTTGTGCTCCATTGTGTTGTCGTCCTAATTTGGCTAATTCTACCGTATTAGCTAAAACACAACGAATTCCACGAACTTTATTAGCGGCAATTCCAATTCCTACTCCAGAACCACACATTACAATTCCCAAAGATTCTTTATCTGCTAAAACTGCTTCCCCAACTGCTCGTCCGTAAAAAGGATAATCAACACTCTCGGCTGAATCACAACCTAAATCCTCTACCGAAAATTCCGCGAAATTTTCCGCTAGAAATTTTTTAACTTCTTGCTTGAGCGCAAACCCTCCATGATCAGAACCGAGATATATTTTTTTCATCAAAAAAAGAATATTTAAATTTTTTAAAATTACAATTTAAAGTTTTTCTAAAAATTTTCTTAAATTATTACGAAAGTTTTCCTCATCAAAAAAAATCCCGCGAAATTTTACCTTTTCCAAATCAAATTCTGTTTTTTGAAATTTCTCAATTGCTTTCTGTAAACTTTCTATTGTCTGTTCTTCAAAAGAAATTCCCCACTTTCCCACCGACTCGCTAGCTCCACCTTTATTAAAAAAAATCACTGGTGTTCCCGCTGACATTGCTTCAATTGGAGTTAAGCCAAAATCTTCTTCCGCCGGAAAAAGAAAGGCCCGAGCTTCAGCATATAATTTCGCGAGATCTTTATCTGGCACAAAACCCAAAAACTCAATATTTTTGGCTTTAAGTTTTTTCGCGAGATTCTGGCATTTTTCCAGTTCTGGTCCTGTTCCAGCTAGTTTCAGTGGTAATCCATTTTTCGCGAAAGTTTGCACTAATAAATCAAATTTTTTATAAGGAATAAATCTGCCCACTGCTAAAAAATAATTTTTTTTCGGAGTTCCCGCGAAATTTTGAAATTTACTAGTTTCTACTCCCGGATAAATTGTTGTTGCCTTTTGATGATAAAATTTTTGAATACGTTTTCCAACAAAATCGGAATTAGCAATCCAACAATCAACTTTTTTCGCACAATTTTGGTCTATCTTTTCTAAAAAATTCAAAATTTGTGGGAGAAAAAAACGAATCCATCTGCCCCACCAAGGAATTGGAAAGTTTTTTAAATAATCCTCACGAGCATGGTATAAATAACGATTTGGAGTATGACAATAACAAATATGAAGCGAATTTTCGCGGGATTTTTGGACACATTTGCTAAATCCCGAACTACTAGAGGAAATTATTAAATCAAATTCTGATAAGTCTAATTTTTGAAAAGCCGTCGGAAAAAATGGTAATAAAAATTGGTGTTTTTGACGAATAAATCGCGGTAATTTTTGTAACCAAGTTGTTTTTATTTCTCTATTTTTTAATTCTGGAAATTTTTCGCGGGAAATTACCGAAGTAAAAATAACCGCTTGGGGAAAAAGTTTAGCCATTGAAAAAATAACTCGTTCTGCTCCACCACGACTAGTTAGCCAATCTGCAATAATTGCTACTTTTTTATTTTTTAAATTCATTTCCTTTTAATTATAACTAAAAAATTGAAATCCCGCGAAATTTACCTAGAATTTAAAAGATTAAGAAAATAAAATGAATACTCGGGAAAGATTTGGATTGTTTCAGGGATTTTTGTCAATAATTTTAATTTCTTTGTCGGCTATCGCTGCCAAAGTTTTATTGAAAGATATTTCAGCCGAAACTCTTATTTTAGTGCGAGAAATTTTATCAGTTTTAGTAGTATTTATGATTTTTGGCTTATCAGTTGAATTTAAAAAAATTATAAAATTCAAGAAAAAAACTCATTTAGTTTTAATTATTTCTTCTATTTTAAGTGGAGCTTTTATGCCTCTATTATTCTTAAAAGGATTAACTATCACACCTGTAAGTGATACCGCTTTAATTTCTAGCATGAATGGTATTTTCGCGGGAATTTTGTCTTCTATTTTTTTGAAAGATAAAATCAGCTTGGAAAAGATTTTAGGGGCTGGCTTTATGTTTTTAGGAGTAAGTATTATTGCTACACATGGATTTGCTTTGGGATTAAAAATTGGAACTGGTTACTATTTTTTATTTGGAAGTATTTTTTCTGGTGCTGTTTCTACTATTTTATTTAAAAAATATTTAACTCACCTTTCAACAGATATTATTGTTTTATCGCGAAATTTTTGGGGAATTTTATTTTTAATAGGAATTTTTCCCTTTATTGTTCCCTTAGATTATGATTTACAAGAAATTAAATTAGATTCAAAAACCATCTTAATTTTTATTTCTTACGCGATTTTCACCTTAATGGTTGCTAATTTTTTATGGTACAAATCTCTAGAAAAAATAAAAGTTTCAACTTCTTCTCTATTAATTTTTCTAAGACCACTTATTGGTGTCATTCTGGCTTATTTTATTTTACGAGAAAAAATATATTCCTTTCATTTTTGGGGAGGAATTTCCATTATTATAGGACTTATTTTCTTAATGATTCATCGAAAAAAACACTATTCCTTAGAATTTCGAGGAAAAATACATAAATTATTTCTTCACTTTCATTTTTAATGAATAATTTATTCTCTGAAGTTGAAAAAGACACCTTCAAAATCCCGCGAAAAAAAGGATTTTTATTTACTGATGGAGGTAGCCGTGGAAATCCGGGAATTGCTGGGGCTGGAGCCGTTTTATATGATGAAAAAAAGAAAAAAATCGCTAGCCAAAAAATGTCTTGTGGAATTCAAACTAATAATTTCGCGGAATATTCTGGTTTAATAATGGGCTTAGAATTAGCTTTAGCAAATGGCATAACGGATTTAGTAGTTTTTATGGATTCAAAATTAATTGTAGAACAAATGTCTGGGAACTATAAGGTTAAAAATATCGGCTTAAAACCACTCTTTGAAAGAGCCAAAAGTATCACTGAAAATTTCGTGGAAATTTCTTTCCAACATATTCCACGAGAAAAAAACAAAGAAGCTGATAAATTGGCAAATGAAGCAATGGATTTAGGTTAAAAAATCCCGCGAAATTTTAAACTATTTTTCTTTTAGCAAATCCGTTAAATTCGGCGGGAGTTACTTTAACTGGTTTACTTTCTACTGAAATTTCAAATGGAATTCGTTGTTCTTGGACAACTTTTCGTAAAAAAAGTTTTATTGCGCCGGAAAGTCCTAATCCCATACTATCTAAAACTTTTTGAGCTGCTCTTTTTTCTTCAATATTAATTCTAATTTGAATATGTGCCATTTTTTAAAAAATTAAAAAGTCATAAACTTACTAACACTTTGTAATGACAAAATCAAGAATTTTTCGCGGGATTTT
>CAZMOH010000008.1:11228-18237 GCA_964567875.1 uncultured Candidatus Peribacteria bacterium
TTTTCATCTTCTTAAAATCTCATTAATTTTAGCACGAGTACTTGGTCCAAAAATAGAGGCACCGATACTATGACGATTTTTAACAATTCCGTGCTTTATTTGAAAAGCTAAAAGAGCTTCAGCTGTTTTGTCGCCAAAAAAACCAGTTGGCTTGCCTGAGAAAAAACCAAGTTCTTTTAAAACCTTCTGTAATTTCCTTACCCTTTCATTACGTTTTCCGCGAAATAATTTTTCCGAACTAGTAAATTGAATAACTTGTTTATTACTTTTTTCTTGACCAACAAACGATAAACGTACCCCGGCCTGAGCAACTAGCTCTTTATTTTTAGTTAAAACGGGTAGAGATTCACTTTCTGATGGCGGAAAAAAAGAATCACGACGAGCTAACCACAATTCTTTCATTTTTTCGCGGGTTTTTGGCCCAAAATTCCCTGCTCCACGTGAAGTTTTATAACGAATAATGCCATTATCCAATTGAAATTTTCGTAGAGCTGCTTTCGTCTTTGGTCCAAAATATCCGGTTGGACTGGCTTCTAAATATCCTTTATCAAAAAGTAGTTGTTGTAAACGAAAAACATCCATTCCGTGGTCTTCATAACTTAAATCTTTCTTAAAAACATTTGTCTTCCACTGTTTTCGAAAGTAGTCATTTATCTTCACTGGCAAAACTTTAATCATTTTTTCGCGGGTTTTTGGCCCAAAATTCCCTGCTCCATGTGCATTTTCACTATCAATAACTCCAAATTTAAGTTGAAAATTTAAAACCGCTTTACGAACTTGTTCATCGTATTTAGTTGATTCAAGATTTCCGCGAAAAAATTTCAAAAAGAATAAAGCTTCTTTTAAATTCTTTACCAAAAAACTACTTCTTCCTGGATAAAGATTTTTTGGAAAAAATTTCGCGGGATTTTTACCGCGAATTATATCTAAAACAATATTTGGTAATTCAGTCCGCCTTTCTCTTAAACTTCTGTAGCGAGCTGAACCATGTGCAAAGCTTCCACGAACATGTTGGACTCCCCATTCCAAAGAACGCTCCAATCCTGCAGTTCCGTGCCCCATCCAATAATCAATTCTATCGTATTTAGCTGTTCCTCGTTCCCCTTGTTTAACAATTGCTCCCCCACGATCATGCACACTTCCGCATCCTAGTTTTTCCAAGCAAATTTTTGTTCCAAATTTATAATTTCGCGGAGCGGCAATCATTCCGTTAAAAACGGGTGTCCCATCGGCTCCATATAGACCTTTCCCATTCAAAAGAATCTCTGATTTATAATCACCAGTTAAATAAAATTCCTGTTTAGGAAGTGGCGAGTAATATCCCGTCACAGTGAAATTTTTAGCGAAAACAGTTCCACTTATAGCTAGTAGGAATAAGAAAAATCCCGCGATTTTTTTAAATTCATTTTTGTAAGTATTTTTTTTCATTAATTTTTCCTAAAAATCTGTTCATTATACCTGAAAATAAAGACTTTTTCAACTAAAAAGTTCTCGGTATTTCAAAATTTCGCGGGATAAAAAAAGACAAGACCAAAGTCTTGTCTTTAAGTTTTCTAAAATATTTAAAAATCTATTTTTTCTTTTCCATTTCCCAGAAATTCATTCCAAAGAGAATTGCAAAAAGAATAGCGGCATAACTAAAAACTGACATATTAAAAATAAAAGCTAAGGGCACAAATAACATTGATACAAATGAAAAATGCAACATAGCTTGAACAGCTTTATCAAAATCCCAATTTTTAATTCTAACAATTAAACCTATTGCCCAAAAAATTAAAGCCCAAAATAAAACATTTATTAAACGGAATATTGCTAAAAATATGTACATTACCACAGCCATCATTAACACCATAATTGTTAAAAATGAAGCCAAAAAAGGACGCATTTTAGCCAAACTGTGATAGTTAAAAGTTTTGGGAAAATCTGTAATTTCTTGGTCAGCTATCATTGCTTTGTATGGAATTTCTTTATAATCCCTCTTTTCTGCATCATTAACTATGGCTTTATCTTTTGTGATATAAAAATAACTCGCGAATTTTTCTTTAACTTCATTAAAGTCCAATGAATTTTTTGTATCTAAAATTATAGCAAAATCTGCTGGTTCAACATTTACTAAAGATGAATAAGCTTCATTTAAATTTGAGTTTTTTCCTTTTTTATTTCCTGCTAAAACAAGTGGGTCTGGAATATTTTTAGTTGTTAAACTACCACTAGCATCTAAAATAAATTCTGCATTTTTTATTAAATCTTTCACCATATAAGAATCCCCACTATCTAAAGTAATGCTAGCTGTCTCTGGAATTTGTTTAATTAAATTTTCCGGAAATGCTGCGATAAAATATGATTGAAATATAAAAAACAAAACAACCGGCACCAAAACTAAGATAAAATTACTCAAAAACCAAAATCCCCAAGATTTTCCAGCAGATTTTTCTTGACCTAGTTTTTGTAAAAAGGTTGGTGTAAAAACTCTCCAAAACCTAGACCAAATACTCATTCCAGATTTTTTCGCGGGATTTTTCTTAACAATCTTTTTAGTCACTACAGATTTAGTAGTACTTTTTTTAACCGAATTTTTAGCAGTTTTTTTGCGTACAGTTATTTTTTTCGCTGTAGTTTTTGGAGAAACTGTTTTTTTAACAGCTGCTTTTTTAGTTGTTTTTTTAACTGCTTTTTTGGGAGCAGTTTTTTTAGTTGTAGTTGTTTTTTTCACAACTTTTTTGGTAGTGGTTTTCTTTTCCGCCATTTTTATTAGTTAAAAATCAAACAAATTCTAATTATTTTGTAATAAAACTCAAAGCTTTCCTTAAAAATTTCGCGAGATTTTTATTCCTTCTTGCCTAACCAAAATGTAGTGAAAAATGAAATTGCAACTGGTGTCATATCAAAGATTGTCGCAAAATTCATCAATAAAAACATTATTAAAAAAATTCCGCGAAATTTTTGTCTTGTGGTTTGCCAAAGGGTTATAAAAAATCCCAGATACAAAATAAACCCCAAGATTCCCATTTGAGCAAAAACATCAATTAGCACATTCTCAGCAATAAGAGCTTTATCATCGTTATTTTCGCGGAGATTTTTAATTCGTGCCGCTGGACCTAGTTTTGCCAAATTATTAGAGAAAATATTTTCTAAACCAAATTTTACTGCTTTAACCGGTCGCGTAAAATGATCTAAAGTTCCCGCACGTTTTAAGATATTTGTATTTTTAATTCCCCAAAATCCCGCGAAAAAAATTACTAATAACAGAAAGGCCGTCATTATTTTGCGAGAAAATTTTTGTAAATTAAATTGTTGCCAGAAACGAATTGTAAAAAATAAAAATAATCCCAACATCACTGCCCGGGATTGAGTTTGGTAAATTCCAAAAAATAGAATAGGATAAATAAATAACTTATAAAACTGATCCATCCGTGACAGAGAAGTCAAAATAACAGCTACTAACAATAGGTGTGCGAATTCAATTGGACCAGATGCTCCTCCTTGCAAACGCACAAAATCCCCTACTTTATGCCAGACAGGAATTGTTTGACCGGGAACCCAGGAAGAAATTGTTTGTGAATAAAAATTTCGCGTGATTTCCGCTCCGTTCCCAAATTTAATCCAAGTTCCAAAAAAGACTGATAAAATACTCGAAAAAATGAAATATTTCGTGAAAATTTTCTGAAATATTGTTTTAAATCCCGCGAAATTTTGAGAAATAAAAGAAAATAAAAGAAAAATAAACATTCCTAGTCCTAAATAGCGGAAAGCAATAAAAGCCGTTATTTTATCAGTAGAAAACAAAACTAAAATTATTCCGTATATTAAAAAGAAGATCGCCCAAACATCCGCTTTTTTTAGAAATTCCTTAATTTTTTTCTTTTTTAAGAAAAGAGACAATTGGATTTGTTTGCTTTCAAACCATTCCCAACAAAATCCCGCGAAAAAAAGAAAAATAACAAGTTCCTTCCAATAACGAAAATAATTAGGCAAAAAAACCGTAATCACTCCGTGCCAAGGAAGCAAAAGTGCTAATAAAATTATTAAAGATTTATAAAATTTCCTCACGCCAGTATTTTAGCTTTTTTAAAAATCTTGGAAACATAAAATTTCGCGGGATTTTAACCCTTAATTAAGCTTTCTACTAATGATTTCAAAGTTCCTGATAAATTACCTACTATTTCTTCAAACCCTTTTTTAGTTGGATTTTTTATTAAATTATCAATTTTTTCTTCAAGCCAAGGAAATTGTGATTTACCATATTCCAACCTAGAAATTTGTTCTTTTGTGAGATTCATAATTATTTTTTAAAAAACAATCAAAAAATAATCATAAAAGCAATTTTGTCAAATTTTCGCGGGATTTTTTATTTTCTTTTAGAAACAACTTTATCAACTAAGCCGTATTTCCCATATTTTACAGCTTCTTCAGCTGGAATAAAATTATCACGATCGCAATCTTTAACGACTTGCTCATAATCCTGTCCAGTACATTTTGTAATAATATCGTATAAAGTTTTTTTCGTCTTAAGAATATGGTTAGCGTGAATTTCAATATCCGATGCTTGTCCCTGCGCTCCTCCTAGTGGTTGATGAATCATTACTTCTGAGTGTGGCAAAATAAAACGTTTTCCGCGAGCTCCGCTCATTAGAATCATTGCTCCCATACTAGCCGCCATACCAGTACACATTGTGGAGACATCAGGTTTGATGAAATTCATAGTATCAATGATTGCTAATCCGGCACTAACCGAACCTCCCGGCGAATTAACATAAATAGTAATATCTTTTTTATTATCTTCTGACTCTAAAAATAAAAGTTGCGCAATAACCACGTTAGCTACATTATCATCAATAGCTGTTCCAATAAAAATAATTCGTTCCTTGAGAAGCCGCGAATAAATATCAAAGGCTCTTTCACCAGCAGAAGTTTTTTCGATAACTGTCGGAATTAAATAACTCATTTTATTTTTATTTTTAAATTTCTGAGAATTATACCATTTTTCGCGGGATTTTCCCAACGATTAACCTTGCATTGGAAATAATTCTATGCCAAATTACTTCTTTTTTGTTTTTACAAAATAGATAATTCCCATTACTACTAACAAAGCTAAAATTCCATAAACCAATTTATTTTCCGCGAAATTTTTACCAATTGGTAAAGAAATATTACTTAATGCACTCGCTGAATCAGAATCAGCACCATCACAAACATCTCCATACTCATCACCATCTTTATTAGCCTGGTCTGGATTTGGATAAAGCTCACAATTATCTACAACGTCTCCTACGCCATCTCCATCAGTATCAGTTTGATCAACATTTATTTTATCTGGAGCATTATCACAATCATTTCCAACTCCATCTTTATCTGAATCACTTTGAAAACGATTCGCTACAAATGGACAATTATCTTCTTTATTTTTTATTCCATCACCATCTAGATCTTCTTTAGCTCTTTTATTCCATTTTTGCTTGGAAAAATAAGCCGTTTCTGTTACTTCTTTGGGTTGATTAAGTCGTTGTTTAAATTCAAAAAATTTCAAACTATCATTTCCATATCTCGCGAAATATTTTTTTCCTTGTTCTGGTGTAAAATAAACGGCACCATGAGCAGCCGTTGTAAATCTAATATCTTCAACTCTCACATTAACTCCCCAAAAAGAAATCTTAAAGTAACGATAAGCTGGAGTAGATAAAGTTATTTTATTGTAAATCGGTTTAGCTATTTTTTTGGCAACAATTGTTTTTAAGTTATCTAAATCATTACCTGCTTTTATTTCAAAATATTTAATCTTAGATCGAGTTGGAAAGAAAATCTCAATTCTACTTAAGGGATAACTTTCTCCTAAATCGAAAATTGCCCAAGAGGCATTTGCTCGATCAATTCTCTCGCTAAAATTAAAAACAGTAAAATGATTATCATCTGCAATATCAGATTTTTGCGAATTTTGACCTTCAATTTCCCGCATTGATGAAACATCAAGCACCTTTACGTCTTTTAAAATTTTAAATTTATCTAAAAATACATCAAAATCAACGTTTTGATTTAATCCATCAAAAATCGCGAAATTTGAGAAATCTCGTTTAGTATTTTTCAAAACTTCTTTATCCAACGGAACTTTCACTTCTTTTCCATAATTTTTGACTAAAATATTTTTCTCAAAAGCATAATCAGAAATATCTGGTTTTTTTTCTGCCCAAACATTTGTTGTCATGATAGATACTAAGAGTAGTGCCGTTGCCGTCATAAATTTATTCATCTTGTAATTAATTATTTATTTAAAATTTCGCGGGATTTTTTACGCCGCAAGTTTTTGTTTCCGTGCATATTTTGCCTTTGTTTCATTTCTTTCAATCATGGCTTTAATCGCCATAACCTGTACAATTGCTGATCTTTCCGTTTCTCCTAATTTCATTTTGATATATTTCAAAGTGTCTTCTAAGTCAGGAATTAGACGATATTCCAAAGCGTTAACCCGACGACGGGTTTGTTCTATTTCCACTGCTAAATTTTCGGCAGACTTTTCAATTTCCGCCAATTGAATCAATAACTCAAAAACTTTCGCAAATTGTTGAATAGCAATATCCAATTCTCCGCGAGTTTGAAAAAAACCATAACCACTTCCCCCCTTTTCAACTTGTAAATTAAAAACTGGAATTTTAACTGACATAATATTTTTTGTTTCGATTTCCAACGACATTTTGCGACTAGGAATTGAAAGGGCGTTTTTCAAAAAACTTTTCGGCATTAGAGCTTGCGCATTCAGAAAGGCCGCATTAGCTTCTTTCAAAGCTTTTTCGACTTCAATCCGCAAATCTTTAGCTTGTCGTACAATTTTCAAGAACTCCTGCATCAATCCATCTTGTTTGTCTTTCAAAAGTTTATGTCCGCGTTTAGCAACAACTGCTTGTTGCTTTAGCTTAAGCATTGTCATGCGCGTTGCTGTCACATTTTTAATTGCCATTTTTAATTGTGAAAAATTTCGCGGGAATTTTAAGTTACTCCCTTATTATGTCAACAAAAT
>CAZMOH010000009.1:0-2184 GCA_964567875.1 uncultured Candidatus Peribacteria bacterium
CGAGCGTCAGCGAGCGCTCCTAGTTTTTAAAAAATTCCTATCTGCCGAAGGCGAAGTCCTGCGAATTTCCCGCGAAATTTTCCGCAATAAGTTCCAAATGACAAAAAATCAGAAAATCTCTAAAATAATCCCGTGAAAAAAATGAAAATCGGAATCGATGCACGGATGTACTCGGAAAGTTTTGGAATTGGGCGCTATATTTTGGAAATTACCAAAAGAATGTTTTTGAAAAAAAATAATATTGAGTGGGTGATGTTTATGAACAATCCGGCTTTTAATAAATACAAATTTCCGAAAAATGTGAAAAAAGTGTTGGTAAATGCCGATCACTACTCATTTGCTGAGCAAACCAGTTTTGCACATATTCTCCACAAAGAGCAGTGTGATTTGGTCCATTTCTGTAATTTTAATTTGCCGTTATTATTTCGCGGGAAATTTGTTGTAACTATTCACGATACGACGATAAGTTTTTTCCCGGGAAAAAAGATGAACTCCTGGTGGCGAAAAGCTGCTTATAATTTGGTAATGCGAAATGCTGTACAAAACTCCGCGAAAATAATTACCGTCAGTGAAAACACCAAGAAAGATGTGATTAAATTGTTTGGTAATTATAAATCCCGCGAAATTTTAAAAGAGAAGATAACCCCCATTCTCATCGCTCCTTCAGCCGAATTTCACCCAATTTCTGATTTAGAGAAAGTACAAATAAAAAAGAAATATAATTTACCTCCTGAATACATAATTTATACAGGAAATTGGCGCGAACACAAGAATTTAGTTGGTTTACTGAAAAGTTTTGCAATTTTAAAGAAAGATTTTCCCAAACTAAATTTAGTTATAACTGGCCGAGAAGACCCACATTATCCTGAAGTTTTGGAAATTTCGCGGGATTTAAAACTAGGAGAAGCAGTAAAATTTGTGGGCTGTGTTGATTTTAATGATTTAAAAAAATTGACCGCAGCAGCGACAGTCTATGTTTTTCCAAGTTTTTATGAAGGATTTGGAATGCCTCCACTTGAAGCAATGGCCTGTGAAGTTCCTTGTGCGGTTGCCAACACTTCTGCTATTCCCGAGGTTTGTGGTGAAGCCGCTCTTTACTTTAATCCGCGAGATGAACAAGATATGGCTAAAAAAATCGCAAAATTATTAAATAACCCCAAATCCCGCGAAATTTTGATTAAAAAAGGTAAAAACCATGTAAAAAATTTTAGTTGGGATAAAGTTGCAGAAAAAACTTTGGAAATTTATATGGATTTATTAGGATAAACAAGTATCCGTCATTCTGGCTTGTCCAGAATCTAAAAGACTTTAAAAATGAAAGATATTGGCGTTTATATAATGGGGAACAGTAGACCGACTCTTTATACTGGAGTAAGCCGAAACATAATTCGTAGAATTATTGAACATAAAAACGGAAAAATAGCGGGGTTTACAAAGAAATATAATTTAAAAAAATGCTTATATTATGAATTTTGTGACACGATAAGAAACGCTCTTATTCGCGAAAAACAAATTAAAAACATGAACCGTAGGGAAAAACTCGAACTTATTAAATCTAAAAATCCTCTATTTATAGACATTTCTAGTGAATTATTTTCACTCATTGATAATCCCGATGACATTGTAACTTTTGACGAAGCTTAGAGATTCTGGACAAGCCAGAATGACGAACTGTTTTTTTTCGTGAGATTTTAATCGTCCCAAAATCATTATTCTGGCAAACATAAAAACAAATACAACCTTCGCCCAGAACCCAAAAGACAAACAGATTCTGGACAAGCCAGAATGACGAGGCTTTTATTTTTTGAAAAATTCCCTTAAAATGGAGAAAAATGAAAAAATTTCGCGGGATTTTATTGATCACAATTTTTGTACCAACTTTAGTTTTTGCTAGTTTTAGTGATAGTTTTAATAGTTTATTAAATAAGTTTTTTGGTGATGGGAGCGAACCAAAAATGGAGCAAAGTTTTCAAATTTCGCGGGATTTACCAGAAACAAATAATTTAACTGATTATCGTCGAGAAATTCAAAATGAAGAAGACAAACTTAATGAGATTGAGAATAGTTTAAATCAAGCTCAGGAAGACCTTGCCAAAACAGTTAACGAAAAAAATCGGACTGAAATACAACTGCAATTTCTTGATCAGGATTTGTCCTTATCAGAACAAAAATTAAACGAACTGC
>CAZMOH010000009.1:2284-7402 GCA_964567875.1 uncultured Candidatus Peribacteria bacterium
TTCGCGGGAAAATTTAGCTAACCAGGAATATGAGGTGGCTAAAATTTATCATCGTCTCGAAAAACTAACTCAACAGGAAGCTGATCAGAAAAGACTTTTGAAGAAACTGGCTGATGCTAAAGCACGGCTTTTGGCACAAAAAAGGTTAAGCAAAGAAGAACTAGAAAATCGTATTGCTGAAGCTCGTAAACAGCAGGCAGAATCAACAATTGTTTTGCAAAATCTACGACTAGGAATGAAAGAATTAGCTGATAATCCTATAAGCCAGGTTTTGCCAAAAAGTGAAAACAAAAATCCCGCGAAAAAATTAACTTTCCCACTAAAAATCCCGCGAAAAATAACCGCTGCCTTTCATGATCCAGACTATAAACGAGTTATGGGACGAGAACATTTAGGAGTTGATTTTCGCGCGCCACAAGGAACAGAGATTTATGCACCAGCTGACGGGATTGTCAAAAAAGTCGCGACTAATGGTTATAAGTACTCGTATTTAATTTTAGACCACGGAAATGACCTTTACACCATTTATGGACATGTTTCCAAGATTTTTGTTCGGGAAGGAGAGCAGGTTAAAAAAGGTGATAAAATTGCTCTCACTGGTGGAACTCCGGGGATGATTGGTTCGGGATATTTTACCACTGGTCCACATCTACACTTTGAAGTTTTCAAAGACGGAAAATATGTTAATCCATTGGATTATTTAGAAGAATAAAAATCCCGCGAAATTTCGCGGGATTTTTAAAATACAATTCTTAATTCAGATTTTTTTTACATCATTCCGCCCATTCCGCCAGGCATGGCTGGAGTGGCTGGCTTCTCTTCAGGGATGTCAACAACCGCAGCCTCTGTTGTCAGAAAGGTTCCGGCAATTGAAGCGGCGTTTTGCAAAGCTGATCTAGTTACTTTTTTCGGATCAATAATTCCCGCTTTAACTAAATCTTTGACTTTTCCTTCAGCAGCATCAAATCCTGTATTGGCGTTCTTTTCGCGGAGAATATCACTTACTACAACTGATCCTTCAAATCCAGAGTTTTCCGCGATTTGGCGACAAGGTTCTTCTAGGGCTCGTCGGACAATATCAACTCCCACTTGTTGTTCAGGATCTTCACATTTAAAAGTCTTCAAAACTTGGGAGGCTCGCAATAAAGCAGTTCCACCTCCAGCCACGATTCCCTCTTCAGAAGCAGCTTTGGTCGCGAGAACAGCATCCTCAATCCGATGTTTTTTCTCATGAAGTTCAACTTCTGTCGCTGCTCCAACTTTTATTACAGCTACTCCTCCACCTAATTTCGCGCGTCTTTCAGCTAGTTTTTCACGATCATAATCTGATTTTGAGTTTTCAATTTCTCGTTCAATTTCTTTGATACGATTTTCAATGGCTTCTTTTTCTCCATGACCGTCAACAATCATTGTGGCGTCTTTGGTGGAAACTACTTTTTTAGCTCGTCCTAAATCTTGAATGTCGGCGTTTTCTAATTTTAAACCAACTTCGGAGGAAATTACTCGTCCTCCTGTCAGAACCGCTAAATCTTGCAACATTGCTTTCCGGCGATCACCAAATCCTGGTGCTTTTACTGCTAAAACATTAAAAGTTCCGCGAAGTTTATTTACAATTAAAGTCGCCAAGGCCTCTGATTCAACATCTTCGGCAATAATCACTAAATTCTTCTCCCCAGATTTCGCGAGATTTTCTAGTAAAGGCAAAATTTCCTGTATTGAACTAATTTTTTGATCAGTTAGCAAAATTCGCGGATTTTCCATCTCCGCTGACATTTTTTCTGAATTAGTAATCATATATGGAGAAAGAAATCCGTTATCAAACTGCATTCCTTCTACAACTTCTTTTTCTAATCCTAGAGTTTGTCCTTCTTCTACTGTCACTACACCATCCGCTCCCACAGCGTCAAAAACATCAGCAATAATTCTCCCGACTTCTGGGTTTTGCGCAGAAACAGTTGCCACTTGTTCAATTTTTTCGCGGGAATTTACCGGAGTCGCCATTTCTGCTAACTCATTTGCTACCATAACAGTCGCTGCATCAATTCCTAATTTAATAGCCATCGGATTAGCCCCCGCTGTCACGTTTTTAATTCCTTCGCGAATCATTGCGTCAGCTAAAATTGTCGCAGTAGAAGTCCCGTCTCCAGCGACATCATTTGTTTTTGTTGCTACCTCTTTCGCCAATTGCGCTCCCATATTTTCAAAGCGATCTTCAAACGAAATCTCTTTAGCGATTGTTACACCATCATTAGTAACAGTTGGTGAACCATAAGATTTTTCAATAATTACATTTCGACCTTTTGGTCCCATTGTTACGCGAACTGCGTTCGCTAGTTTATTGACACCTTTGGCAATTTTGGCCCGGGCGTCATCTCCAAATTTTACATTTTTTGCCATTTTTTATTAGGGTTAAGAAATATAGGTAATGTGAATTTATTTTGTCCGCGGAAAATCCCGCGAAATTTTCAAAACTAAACTTTGTTAAACAAATTAAGTTTAGATTTTACTATTTTTTAACAAAGAAATCGCGAGAAACTGGTACAAATCCACTCTGAAAAAGAAATTTCATTATAGTTGCTTCTAATTGGAATTTGTTTTTAACTTCTTCAGGAGAAGCCTTGATGTATTCGTCCATTTTAGTTTTCCAGTTTTTCGCGTCATCTGTAAAAGAAACGGAAATTTGCCATTGTTGGTTTGGCAAGGGTTGTTTGTCGATTAAAGCTGCTAGCATAATTTGATAGTTAATAATTTTTTAAAAATTCCGCGAAATTATTTCTCAATCGCGAGGAGTGAATCCGAACCAATAACGTAGTACTCTACGCCATCAATTTTGATTTCAGTTGGAGCATATTGCGAAAAAATAACAACATCTCCCTTCTTAACACCAATTTCTTGACGTTTTCCATCAACAATTTTTCCTGGACCAACGGCTAAAACTTCTCCGCGTCGTGGTTTTTCTTTAGAAGCTGTATCTGGAATAATAATTCCACTAGCGGTTTGTGATTCTGCCTCAATCGGCTTAACGATAACATTATCATTCAAAGGTTTTAATTCTTTCGCCATATTTTATGGGGGTTAAGAAATATAACTGCTGAAATTTTAGCACTCTCACTTAAAGAGTGCAAATTTTTATTAGAGAAAAATTTCGTGGGGTTTTTCAATATATTTTAAAAACCAGCAACCACAATGTTTTAATTGTAAAAGCTGGTTTCTAAACTATCTAAATTTTTAAATTCCCGCGAAATTATCTTAATTTATTTCGCAAAAAAGCTGGGGTGTCTAAATCACTTTGTTCGTTATTTCCCCCATCTAAACTAAAAGCTTTACGCATTAGAGATGAATGCCCTGGCTTCTTTTTTGTTTCTCCAGAAAATCCAGTAGCAATAACTGTAATTTTCATTTCTCCAGTATAATTTTCGTTGATAACCGCCCCAAAAATAATATTAGCATCAGGATCAGCTGCTTCTGTAATAGTTTTAGCCGCTTCGTCAACCTCGTACATCGAAAGGTCTGATCCTCCAGTAATATTGAAAAGAATTCCTTTGGCCCCAGTAATTGATTGCTCAAGAAGTGGTGATTCAATAGCCGCTTTAGCTGCATCTACCGCCCTATTTTCCCCTGCTCCATATCCAATTCCCATGAGAGCTGTTCCCGCATTACTCATAATTGATCTAATATCCGCGAAATCTACATTAATAAGTCCGTGTAAAGTAATTAAGTCCGCAATTCCTTGTACTCCTTGTCGCAAAACCTCATCTACTACACTAAAAGCATCAGTAATTGGGGTTTGACGATCAATAATTGAAAGGATTCTATCATTTGGAATTGTAATCAAAGTATCAACATTTTTCGCGAGTTCTTCATGTCCTTCATTAGCCTTTGTAGCTCGAAGTTTTCCCTCAAAAGAAAAAGGCTTCGTTACAACTCCTACTGTTAAAGCCCCTAATTCCCGCGAAACTTGAGCTACAATTGGAGCTGCTCCTGTTCCTGTTCCTCCTCCTAGACCACTTGTAATAAAAACCATATCAGCTCCTTTTAAAGCAGATTTAAGTTCCTCAATAGATTCTTCAGCCGCCGCTTTCCCTACCTCTGGATTAGCTCCTGCCCCTAATCCACGAGTTGAATTCATTCCAATATGAACTTTTGTTTCTGCTTTTGAATGGTACAAGCTTTGTGCATCTGTATTTACCGCGACAAATTCAACATTAGCAAAGTCTGAACTAGCCATTCGATTTATAGCATTACATCCACCTCCACCAACTCCAACTACTTTAATATTAGCTACAGGACTAATTGCCGGATCTACTCTTTGTGATGATGATTGATTAACTGTTGAAGAAGATTTATCTCCTTTTGTGTTTTGAATTGCTGCTTGTAATAAGTCTTTCATTTTTAGGGGGTTTAGAAGTTAAGTTTTAATTATTAAGGAATAAGTTTTTTAAAGAAATTAGAAAGGGTGCCAAAAATTTTATCAAAATTAAAATCAAAAGTATTATTTGCTCCATATCGATTTGCAAAATGCAAAAGCCCAATAACTGCTGAAAATCCAGGGTCATCTACTCTATCTACAATTCCTTCAATATCTCGCGGAAAACCAATTTGAGTCGGAAGTCCCAATAAATCCCGGGCTAAATCAACAACTCCTGGTGTTTTGACTGCTGCTCCACACAAAACAACTCCCGCTGGTAACATTCCAGCTCGTCCAATTTTTTCTAGTTCATCACGAACCATCAGAAAGATTTCGTGATACCGAGCCTCAATAACATTTGCAATTTGTTTTTTAGAAACTGTATGAGCATCTGTCCGCGAAATTTGAGATAAATCAATTTCTTCTCGTTCAGAAACTTCGTCTTTTAAACAAGTTCCATATTCAATTTTCAATTTATCAGCAGTATCAATAGCAGCCCTTGCTCCAATCGCTAAATCATTTGTTACATGTTCTCCACCAACTGGCAAGACTGTGGAATAAATAATTGTCCCCTCTTCAAAAACCGCGAGATTTGTTGAAGAAGCTCCAATTTCAACAATCGCTACTCCTAATTCTTTTTGTTTGCGATCTAAAACTGCTTCCGCACAAGCTAAATAAGACGGAATTATTTCCTCAATACTAACTCCTGT
>CAZMOH010000009.1:7502-14079 GCA_964567875.1 uncultured Candidatus Peribacteria bacterium
GCAATAACTCCTTTGGAATCATACGTCTCAATACTTGGTCCAGAAAAAGAAACCCAAGCTCGATGAACAGGCTCCCCACTCATTCTTTCTGCCTCCTCTAGAGAAGCAGTAATATTAGCTGCTGCTTCATCTAAATCAGAAACCATTCCTTTTCTCATTCCGCTAGAAGGAGAAATTCCTACCCCAATAATGTTAATTCGCGGGGATTTATCTTCAACAACTCCAACAACCGTTCTAATTTTATTTGATCCAACATCGAGTCCAACAATTACTTTTTGATTTGCCATTTTTTTAAAAATATTGAAATATTTTGTTCACGGAGCAATTTAGCAAATATGTTTTTTTTGTGCAACTATTTTTTCCCTATAAATAGGGGTTGAACTTATTTTTTGCACAATTATTTTTCGTTTTAATAAAGATTGTCAATGTTCATGTTTATAAAAAAAAAGTCCAATTAACAAATAATTTATTCAATAAAAATGGAAAAAATCCCGCGAAATTTTGACTAAAAAAACAAAATTTAGACCAGATTCAAGTTTTTAACTTAAAACTAAGCAAAATCTATTTTTAAGAAAATAAAATTTCGCGGGATTTTTTAATTAAAACAACGACATCTGACTACTAGAAACAACAGAATTCGAACTAATATTTTGTTCGTTTTTTAAAATATGAACACTATTATTACTCATTCTGGCTAGACGCCCACGCAAGGCACGAAACCCTATTTCCGCTAAAAATTCATCTACTTTATCATACGGCAACACAAAATCCCGCGAAAAATTAAATTCCAAAGGAATATCTGTTTTAATTTGTGCTAATTTTCGACAATGTAATAAATAATCCTTGTTTTCACGAAATTTCTCACGAAGCTTCAACGGTTCAAGTGTTTCTAAGTTTTCCAAAATACCGTCTATTGTGCCATATTTTTGCAAAAGTTTTTGAGCCGTTTTAGACCCAACTCCGGGAATTCCTGAATAATTATCAGAAGAATCCCCTATTATTGATTTATAATCAACCATCTGTTCAACGGTTACCCCATAACGAGCCACAACTTCGTCTGGTCCGTAAATCGGACTTTCCTTAATTTTCCCATTCACCTTTAACAACTTAACTTTGTCTGAAACTAATTGCGTAAAATCAAGATCCCCACTGACAATATAAATTTGCTCAAAATCTAAATTTTTCGCGAGATTTACCAATGAGCCAATTAAATCATCTGATTCAAAACCTGGTTTTTTAAAAATAGGCACCTGGAAAGCATTCAACATCTTTTCAATATAAGGCAATTGAGGATAAAAATCATCTGGAGCCGCTTTTCGTTGGGCTTTATAATTTTCATCCATTTCATGTCGAAAAGTTTTTTCTTTACAGTCAAAAGTAACAATTAAATTAGTTGGCTTTAAAAATTCAATAATATTTAAAAGAATTGCGGCAAAACCATAAACCATTCCCACTGGCATCTCGTTAAAAGTTGGAACAAAATTTTTATTCACACCATAGTAAGCCCGATACATAATAGCGTTTCCATCTATTAAAACTAAATTTCGCGGGGTTTTTGTATTATGAAACATTTCTATTCAAATTAAAGTTATTCTGGTGGATTTATCTAAAAATCTTTGGTATAATAGCCAGATTTCTTAACAAAACCAAAAAAAATGACAACTCTTTCTAAAATTGCTTCTAAAATCAGTTATCCCATGAAAAAAAACAAATCCCAAGTTAAAATAATCCACATTGGAGCTATTTCTAGCACCAGTTCTAAAGAAAATTCTGCGATTTTTTGCCAAGGACTAGAAGCTATGTGTGAGTTAGGATTTCAGGTTTCTGTTTTAGCTGAAGGAAATGAAGAAACACAAAAATGTTGTTTCAAATTGTTAGAAAAATACCCGCAAAATTTTGAAGTTTTGGAAAGTGTTGAACAAAATCGACAAGATATTCTTGAAAAATCTAATGCCATTATTTTCACAGAAAAACCCGCGAAAAAAGATTTAGCCGAAGTTATAGCCAAAAATATTGTACCAATTCTGCCAGAAGGAAATGGTTTAAAAGATTTTGATTTGAAAAATGAAACTGGGGAAGCTTTTACTTTTCGTGAAGGAAATATTTGGTCTTTTGTATCAGCCCTTGTCCGCGCTGGCGAAAATTATAAATTCCCTTATGACTGGAATACTATTAAAAGCAATCTAAAAATGATTGTTTTTTAGTAAGAGGTTTTTAAAATTTCGCGGGATTTCTAGTCATACCTTTATCTGCTTTGTATAAAAGTAAAAAAACATTTATTAAGGTTGTTCTTATTTATAGTTTTGTAAAATCCCGCGAAAAAATTTAAGTTTTTTAAAAAAATTTGCAAAATCTACTCGGTCACTCGCGCGAGTGGTGAAATTGGTATACACGCTAGTCTTAGGAACTAGTGCCGCAAGGCGTGTGGGTTCGAGTCCCACCTCGCGCACCATTGTGAGATTAAGAAATATCTGTGATAAAATTTCGCGGGATTTTTCTTTTATCAAAAAAAATTTGCCATATTTCTTAAATATATGGAAAATAAATAGGAAATATATTTTTTAACTAAAATAATGAAAAAATTTCTTATTGGTGCCGTGTTTTCTTTTGGGCTCTTATTTGTTACAACAATTTATGGTAGTAATCGCCCGTCTTTTATGGCCCCGCCCCCTCTGCAAGGATGGTGTAATGGAACTGGAAGTGATATTCAATATAATATGATGCCCTGGTCTTCAATGTGGTATTATGTGAATACTGATGACTGGATCAGTAGTGGTGATATTGATTCGTATATAATAGATAATGGATGTGTTTCTGGAAGTTTAAATGATGATGCAACTAGTACAGATATTTTGAATTCTAGTTTTGCTAATGAATTAACAAAAGAAGAGAATTTTATAACTGGTCGAAAATGTATAAACAATAATTGTTCGGGAAATGATCCTTTACATGATGGATTAGATAACAATCCAGACCCAAATCAACCTAAATATAATTTATCAACAAATGAAACTATAAATGTCGGTGATAAAATTCGTGTTTTAGTTTATGTTCACAACACAGCAAAGGGGGGAGAATATCCTACAAATAATACAAATGTGATTTTGAATTGGGATGAAACAGCTAAAGAAATTTCCGCAAAAATAAAATACAAAAAAACTGCTAATAGTCCTTATCTGACTAGAAATGCTAGTCATAGCTTCCAGATGTTAAATTTAGCGAATAATGTAAAATTAAAACCTGTTTCGTTGAGTGTTATAAAAGGAGATTCCTCATTTTATACTAACTATGAAGTTTCTAATTTAACTCCAAATAGTAGTAATTTCATTGTAGATGAAGCAAATAAGACAATGACCTATAAATTAGGTTCCCATAATTCTTGTCTTCTTTATCGTAGATTTATTTATGTTGATTTTGTAGCGGAACAAGTTCTTGTTCCATCGTTCTCTGCTACCAAAACTGCAGTTAATCCTCCTGCTAACTCTACTGTTAATCCTGGTGATAATATTACTTATCAAATAACTGTAACTAACACTGGAAATACGGATTTAACAAATATTGTAGTAACTGACACTCTTGATCCTAATTTAACTTTCATTTCTGGACAAAGTGGGTTTTCTCACTCTGGAGCAATTCCTGATATTATAACTCTAAATATACCTAGTTTAAATGTTGGGCAAGCAATTTCCCGCAAATTTATGGTCCAAGTTGTAGATCCATTACCAAATGGAATAAATCAAGTTTGTAATGATCTAGATTCTGCTACTGCTGATGCCCCTCAAAATCAAGTAGGCATTATAGGAAGTGTTTCTGGAAATGTTTGTCATAATATTTCAACGACTCATCCATCTTTTACAATTGAAAAAACTGCTAGCCCTGTCCCTGGAACTATTCTACATCCTGGAGACGATATAACTTATACTTTAGAAGTGGTAAATACAGGAGACACTGATCTGACAAATGTAAATGTTTTTGATACCTTGAACGATAATTTGATATTTGTTTCTGGAAGCCAAACCAATGGTCTTAGTCATGACGGATCAGCCACCGGTGGTCTAGTAACTATGCATGTTGACAATTTAAATATTGGAAATAGTTTTGATGCCGATTTTATCGCGAGAATTATCAACCCTCTACCAGATGGAACAACAGAAGTTTGTAATGGATTAGATCAAATGCCCGGCAGTGCTCAAACACCAAATGGCACAACTATTGAAGGAGAAGATATCACAAGTCCCGCTCCTGGTGTTATTGGCCAAATTTGTCACCCTATTGAAATTCCAAATGCTCCAATCTATAAAATTGAAAAAATAGACAGTCTAACCAACGGAGCAGTTTATTCTGCCGGACAAACCTTTGATTATTCCATATCTCTTACAAATATGGGAACAACTGATATTTCCTATATTTTAGCGACAGATATTTTGGATAATCGCTTAGAATTTGTTAGTGCTCCCGCTGGACCCGATGGATCAGGAATTACTTATGATAATACAACAAGAACAGTCTCAATTCCCTTTTCAAATGTTTCGGCAATGACTGCCACTTACAAAACTTTTACTGTTAAAACAATCGATAATTTAAATAGTTGTGATATTCCTATTTGCAACACTGTTAATTCTGAAATAACTACACCTGTACAGGTCGCACCAGTTGGATCAAGTAATAATACTGTCCATCCTGTCCCTGCTCCAAATACTGACAGTCCTATAAAAATACTTCCACCAAAGCCAAAACAGGATATTATTGATACTATTTCTGATTTTGGAGGAAAAATCTGGAAGGGAATAAAAAATCTCGCGAAAAAATTATTTACAGCTGTAATTAGTCTTAATGACGAAAAAACTACTAATCAAAATTCAATAAAAGCTGTTAATCCTAGTGATGAACCACCAATGGCTCCTGTAGCTGATGACCCTCATACTGACCAATTCTGCCGTCCAGTCTTTTGCGCAGGCGCTGACATAACTAAAACATCAGACCCAGCTCCTGGAACAGCAGTTACAGCTGGCACAGAAATTACTTATACTGTCCGAATAACTAATTCTACTAATGAAGTTATGACTAATGTTATAGCGACTGATACACTTGATGATAATTATGAATTCATCGCTCAAGTCGGCGGAACTGGAACCGAAGTTCAGCAAGAAAATCCCGCGAATTTACAGGAATTAACTTTGCATTTTGGTGACATTGATCCACAAGGAACAATTCAACCTTATAAAGAATTATCTTTTAAAGTTAAAGTTCGTCAGACTCTAACCAATGGTACTCAAACCTGTAATTTCGCGGAATTTACCTACAACGGAGCAACTCAACAATCAAACCAAGTTTGCCACACCTACTCCACTGGTGGAGGAGGAAGTAATAATGGAGGTAGTGGTGAAACAAACAATATCGTTAATATTTGTGGCCTATCTGATAATGGTGGAAATATGTGTCTAGGTCAAATGATACCAGATGATTGGTGGGATAAATGTTATCCTGCTGAAGGTAGCGAAACATGTAAGCAAAAATATGCTGATGAATTTGGTTTACAAACTTGTAATGTCGCCAATGATTGTAAAATAAACCTACCACCTATAGGTGAAAACTGCGTCATCGGACTTTGTGCCAACGGAGCATTGTCTGGAAAAATTAAAAAATCCGCGAAAAAATCCCATGTCGCCGTTGATGAAAATGCCCCTTACGAAGTCACATTAGCTTTAACTGCTTCTAGTAATGTTAAATCTGTAGAAATTACGGATCTCCGTATTTATGACTTCTCTGTTCCAGCTGATTCTGGCTGGCTTTGGAACCACACTTTACAAGATTCAAACGATCCTAATTGGTCATTCAATACTTCACCAGCTGACGGTAATTATTTCCAATATAAAAACCCTATAACTATTAATAAAAATCAGACTAAAACTTTCACTCTAAATTACAAAATGAACACTAAACTCGCGCCACTTTCTGATCAAGCTAAAGCAGTTAAAAATGTGGCATTTGCCACTATGAAATACACAGTTCAAATTGTTAATAGTAATGGCGAAATTTCTATAGAACAAGGACAATTACTAATAAACAATGATAACTACTCTTCAAATAGTGTTGCTTGTAGCTCTTACTCCATTAATCCGACTTATGATGCATTCTTTAGTGGAGCAACCTCTACCTACGGCTCAACAGCCACCGTAACAATTGATCGCCCTTTTGTACAGGTCCGTTCTGGAGCAAACTTGGGAGTTAAAAATTATACTGCTCAAAAAAATCCATTCGGTGGTTACAAAGAAGGAAAAAATGGTGCCCAACGAATCACTCTAAAAGATAATCTATTTAATGAAATGCTAGAAAATCCCGCGAATTTATCTGGAGAAACATATTCCTTAGGTGGTAAAACTTTTAAAACCTCCGCTGATAACTCCAATGTCTGGGTTTATAAGGGAAATAATAGTGAAACTATTACTATTCCAAATAGATTAGACTTAAATAAACCAGCTACTTTTATCATAGAAAACGCTGATTTAGAAATTTCGCGGGATTTTTCTCTTCCAAATAAATTTGCTGCGTTCATTGTTAAAGGCGGTGATATAAT
>CAZMOH010000009.1:14179-16439 GCA_964567875.1 uncultured Candidatus Peribacteria bacterium
TGGTTTAAATTTTTCTTTCAAAATCTAGGAAGAAATTTTTAAAGCTAATCTTTCCATACTAAATTTAGGAGAAAGATTACTCGTGATTGCATTATGTGTTTCAAGCAAAATTTCTAAATTCTTATAGTATGTCGGAATAGTTTGGGAAATTTTAATCAATTCTTCTAGAAAATCTAAAAAAACAATTCTATCTATTTTTTTCGCGGGATTTTCGCGGGATTTTTTGTCTAATTCCTCAATAATTTTAAATTTGGCAATTAAATTTTTACTGTTCAAGAACTTTTCAGCCTCTTCGGAAATAGTGAAGTCTTTCTCTTCATCAACTATTTGCACCACAGAAACCCGCGAAATTATAGTATCTAAAAGTTTATGATGATTTTTCGTAGTAAAAATAAAAATAACTTTAGTTGGTGGTTCCTCAATTAGTTTTAATAAAGCATGACTCGCATCACGACCAACTCGTTCTAGATTTTCCAAAATTATTAACCGATAATTAGATAAAGTTTTTTGGTAAGCTAACTTGATTAAACCGCGAACACTATCTTTTTCGGGATTATCACTGTCCCCAATTTTAAAAATTCCAGTATCTCGAAAAATTGTTGTATCGGAATCTATTCCAGATTCAATAATTTCGCGGGATTTTCCTTGTAAATCGCTAGCAATTTCAATAGCTAAATTTAGTAAATCTCCTTTCCCTGATAATAAAACTCGAGCTGGAAAATTCTTATTTTTAAGCCAGGAAAGGATTTTTTTGTTCTTAATCTGCATCTGTTTTAGGATAAGAAATTTAGGGGAATTGTAAAATCTCGCGAAAAATTTGCATTTTATTTTATGACTAGTTTATAATTTGAGAAATTAAATATAAAAAATGAAAAAAGTAGTTTTGGCGTCATTAGGAATAATTATTTCTGGTGCGATTGTTTGGGCTGTCGGTGTTGGCTCTATCCCAACTAAAGGAGGAGGTGATGCCGTTACTTTCACTGAAATTAATTCCTTGTTTGATGCTGTTAGTGGGATTTTTAATACAGGAACAGGAGTAAATCATAAATTTGGAATAAATACAGAAACAGGTAATGTTTCTTTAAAATTAAAGGGAGCTATTGCTGTCACTCCTATAACTGGAAGTTCTAAACCTACTTGTAATAATTCCATTGAAGGAGCAATTTTCGCAGAATCTGATGGCGATAAACACTTATGGGGATGCAATGGAACTGATTGGGTACAATTAGATACTAATCCACCAGTTTGTAATTAATTATTTTTATAATAAAACAAAAAATGAAGAAAATTATTTTCGCGGGAATCGGATTATCATTGATGGGAGTAATTGTTTATGCTAGCGGGGGGATGTTTAATGTTGATAATATTGAAGTAAAAAGTACCGCAAACAACGCCACAGAATCACAAAAAAAAGTAACTGCTAGTGAATTCAATACTGTTGTAAATACAGTTCGCGGGATTTTTTCGCAGAAAATTTTTTCGCAGAAAAATGGTGCAAATAATTATGAAGTTGGGTTAAATACTTCACCTGCTGGAGGAGTTGATTTAAAAGTTGGTGGTGTTTTAAGAATAGGAGAGAACGGAATAATTTGTGATTCAAATAATAAAGGCGTTGTTAAATTTAGTACGAATGATAAACATTTTTGGGGATGTACTGGAAGCAATTGGAAACGACTAGATTATGCTGAGTGTGTAACTATTGATGGAGTATGTGATACAAACACAGAATATGCCTGTACAGCAGGAACCCCATCTAATAAAAATGAAAATAAAACACAATATTTATGGGATTGTTTAGGAAGTAATGGAGGAGCTGACATCTCTTGTACTAAAAACAAACCGGCTGTTGATGGTGTATGTAATAATACAACAATTAATGCTTGTTCTACCGGTACTTTTAATGATATAGCTGATGATTCTAAATTTTATAAATGGGAATGTTTAGGAAGCAATGGAGGAAAAACAGATAGTTGTTCTAAATCAAAAAGCGGATTGGCATTAGTTTATACATGTGGAGTAAAGGGATGGAAATATACTGGTAAAGATATTACAACTCAAGAATGTGATAAAGCTGGAATTAGCTACGATATAAAGAAAAACTACATTATAAAAGATGAGATATGTTCAACATATATTCCAAGTGATAAAAACTGTATTAATAAATAGTTTAAAAAATTTAGAACTATAAATACTACAAATAAAATTAAATCCCGCGAAATTTCGCGGGATTTTTGTTTGCTCAATTGTGGATAATTTGTTA
>CAZMOH010000009.1:16539-18183 GCA_964567875.1 uncultured Candidatus Peribacteria bacterium
AAATCCCGCGAAATTTCGCGGGATTTTTGTTTGCTCAATTGTGGATAATTTGTTAGAAAAAATGTAGTGGAAGTTTTCCACATTTTCTCAAATCCCCCGAAAAAATGAATGAAAATAAAGTTTGGTGTGCTGTTTTACAAAGAATGTCAGACAAAATTTCGCGAATGGAGTTTCATACTTGGTTTAAAAAAGTAAAAATCGCGGAAATTTCCGGAGAAGCAGTTTTACTGGCTTGTCCAACCGAAATGAATAAAAACTGGCTAGAATCTAAGTATTTAGGAATTATTTTATCAAACATTCAGGCCATTATGCCGGAAATTAATAAACTTTATTTGAAAGTTGATTTATCATTATCAGATGAACCAATTGCTACCGAGATAGCTGAAATTTTTCAATCACCCAAAAACCCGCGAAAATTACCAAATAAACCAGAGGCCAAACTTGATAATGAACTTACGACAAGACTTACTCAAAGGAAATTTAGTTTAAAAAACTTTGTGGTAGGAGACGGTAATCAGTTCGCTTTTGCCGCTTTTGAAGCGGTTTTGCAATCAACAATTGCCCCAAATTTGCCACCTAAATACAATCCACTTTTCATTTATGGTGGTGTTGGATTGGGAAAAACTCATCTTTTACAAGGCTTGGCTAATGATGCTCGCGAAAAAAATCCTAACCTAAAAATAATTTACACAACATCTGAACGTTTTATGAATGAAATAATAAACGCCATTCGTAATCGTAAAGCAGATGAACTACGCAAAAAATATCGCCGAGTAGATCTTTTTGTCCTAGATGATGTACAATTTTTTGAAGGAAAAGAAAAAACCCAGGAAGAACTTTTTAATACTTTTAATGATTTATTTGAGTTTAAAAAACAAGTTGTTTTTTCAGCTGATCGTCCTCCTTCAGAATTATTAGGAATTTCTGATCGTTTACGAAGTCGTATGGGCTGGGGTTTACAGGTTGATGTACAAATGCCCAATTTTGAAACAAGAGTTGCTATAATTCGCGAAAAATCACAAGAACGCGGTTTATTACTTTCTCTTGATGTGCAAGAATTTATCGCGACCAATGTCCGGACAAATTTACGCGAAATTGAAAATATTTTGAACCAAATTTCAGCTGAATTAGATATTAATCATATTTCGCCAACTCCACAATCAGTTGGTAAAATTATTCGTCGTTTAAATCCTGAACGAGAAATCACCATTGCTGAAAATGGCAAGAATTTATCACTTGCTCGTTCAACTGATGATGTAATTACGATTGTTAGTGATTATTTTCAAATCCCTGCCACTTCTTTATTAGGAAATTCGCGTAAAAAAGAAATAGTTTTTCCGCGACAAATTGCTTGGTTACTTTGCAAAGATGTTCTTAAAATGAGTTATGAAGCAATCGGAGAGGATTTTGGTGGAAAGAATCATACGACAATTATGCACGGGATAAAAAAAATTCAAAAACTAAAAAGAACTGATTCTATGACGGCTCGTCATATTCACGCTTTAAAAAAAGACTTAGGAGTTAAATAAAATCCCGCGAAATTTTTTGACACTTTAACATTTTTTTCTAAACTTTGCTCGCTCTTTGGTCGGCGCCATCGTCTAGTGGTTAGGACGCCAGGTTTTCATCCTGGTAACAGGGGTT
>CAZMOH010000010.1:0-18045 GCA_964567875.1 uncultured Candidatus Peribacteria bacterium
AATTTGTTTTTTTGTAATTATCTACTTGTTTTTATGTTATAAAATATGGAAAATATTAACAATAAAGAATTAGTGAGTTTACCAAAATTTAATTCTAATACAGAAAAACAAACATATTTGAAAAAAATGTTTACAAAAGAAGGATTTTATCCGTCAGTAGGGACTGGGGGAATGGGGATTGATTTTACAAATAAATCAGAATATATTTTGGAGTTAACAAAAGAGGGAGTTCTTCCAACAATGAGTGCTGTTATTTTAGCTTTGGGAAATGAGAAAAATCGCGAAATTCTGTTTGGTCCAAAGGATAAAAGAATGATTAAAAACAGAACTTCATTTTCACAAGAAAAAAATAAAGAGGTTTTACTAGATAGAATAAAAAAAATGAGAGAAAAAAATCCTTATGGAATTGTAGCGATGAATTTAATGCATGCTGTGGGTGATTATAAAGAAATATTGAAAACTATTGGAGATTCTCAAAAAATAGACATTTTAGTAGTAGGAGCAGGAATGCCTAAAGATTTGGGAGTAGATATGCAGGAATATCCAAATATGAAATATATGCCGATTGTTTCTTCTGTAAAAGCCGCGAAATTTATGATTTTATTTGCTAAGAGAAATGGGGGACGATTTCCAGATGGATTTTATGTAGAACATCCAGATATAGCAGGAGGACATTTGGGAAAAAGTAAATTAGAAGAAGGAGGATTTAAGGCAGAAAAAACTATTAAAGAAATCCGCGAAATTATTAAAGAATTTTATGGAGAAGGTGTACATATTCCAGTTGTTTTAGGAGGAGGGATTGCATACCGTGAAGATATTAATCAAGCACTATCTTGGGGATATGATTCAGTTAATTTGGGAACACGAGCACTTTTAACAAAAGAATCAGGTTTACCAAATAAATTAATTCGCGAGAGATATCTTGTTTCCGAACAAGTTGAGACGACTTTGAAAAGTCCTGCCGGATTACCGTCAAATTCTATAAATAATCCCGCAATGATAGTGGAAAAAAACGCTAAAGAAATTATCAAAAATTGTATAAATTGTATAAAGAGTTGTGGATACTTGGAGGCAGCAAAAGATGCATTAAAGGAGAGAAAAGGTAATGCAGAAACAAATTCTTATTGTATTGCTGATAAACTTTCTCGAACTAGGCATGGGATAGGAGATGGTTTGTTATTTTCTGGAAAAGTGTTAACAACGATTCGAGGTGATTCATTATATTTAAACAAAAAAACAGGAGAAGTGTTAATTCCAACAGTTAAGCAAATAGTAGAATTTGTTTTAAATCCAAAAAATAAACGTCCAGTTTAAAAATCCCGCGAAATTTTTCCAAATTTTTGAAAATCAGTTAGAATCCAACTGGTTTTTTTTATAACAAGAATGATAACTAAAAAAGAACTTCAACATTTGGCAGGACTCGCGAAGTTAGAACTTTCTGAGGATGAACTAGAAAAACTTACTCCCCAGTTAGATTCTATCTTGGAATTTGTTTCACAACTTGATGAAGTAAATACAAAAGGAGTAGTTGAAACACATCAGACAACTGGTCTGCAAAATATTTATCGTGAAGATGAAATTAAACCTTGTGAAAATGAAAAGGAAATAATTGAATCTTCACCACAAAAAATTCGTGAAAATTGTTTAGTTGTTCCGCGAGTGATGTAATTTCGCGGGATTTTAACCAGAAGTGAATTAAAAAAAATTTATCCATAAAAATGACTGATTTAACAACCAAAACCTTAGCTGAATTATCAGAGCTTTTCCAAAGCGGGCAAGTAAAATCCCGCGAAATTACGGAGGCTTTCATTAAAAATATTGAAGAACGAGATAAAGAAATTAATGCTTTTATTACGACAACTTTTGATGAAGCACGAGAAATGGCTGATGCGGCTGACGCTAGATTTCAAAACAATTCTTTACTTTCGCCACTTGACGGAATGCCTTTTGCCTTAAAAGACTGTATTTGTACGAAGGGAATCCGCACCACTTCTGCTTCTAAAATTTTAGATAATTTTATTCCTCCTTATGACGCAACTGTTTGGAAAAGACTAAAAGAAGCGGGGGTCGTTTTGTTAGGAAAATTGAACACAGATGAATTTACGATGGGGGCTAGCACGGAGAATTCGGCATATGGAGTAACTAAAAATCCACATGATATTTCGCGGGTTTCTGGTGGAAGTTCAGGAGGACCAGCAGCAGCAATTGCGGCAAATTTTTGTGCGGGAACAATTGGTACTGAAACAGGTGGTTCAATTCGATGTCCCGCGAATTTTTGCGGAATTTCTGGATTAAAAGTTTCCTATGGACGAGTTTCACGATACGGAACGATTCCGATGGCTTCGAGTTTGGATACGATTGGTCCAATGGCTAAAACAGCTGAGGATTGCGCGATGATTATGGAAGTGATTGCGGGTAAAGATCCGTTAGATTCTACAACATTACCGGATGGTGACTTAAATTTTACAAAAAATTTAGATCAAGATTTGGAAGGAATGAAAATTGGAATTCCTCGAGAATATCTTGAAGGAAATATCGCTGATGATGTTATGAATGTTTTTAATTCTGCAAAAAAAATTTTAGAAGACTTAGGAGTTGAATTAGTAGATATTTCTTTGCCACATACTAAATACGCCATTCCAGTTTATTATATTATTGCGCCAGCTGAAATTTCAGCTAATATGGCCCGATATGATGGAATCAGATTTGGAAAAGCGGTTAAAAACCTTGCGAATTTTGAGGAAATAATGACTAAATCTCGCGAAAAATTTTTAGGAGACGAAGTTAAACGACGAATTCTGATGGGGACTTATGTTTTATCAGCTGGATATGCTGATAAGTTTTATAAAAAAGCTCAACAAGTTCGCACTCTAATTCGTGACGATTTTTCGCGGGAATTTCAAAAAGTTGAAGCAATTTTAGCTCCAATTTCGCCCACACCTGCTTTTAAAATTGGCGAAAAAACTTCAGACCCTTTACAAATGTATATGGAAGATGCTTTGCTGTCACCTTCATGTTTGACAGAAAATTGTGGTATTGCGGTTCCTATTGGAAAATCCCGCGAAAATTTACCAATAGGAGTTCAGTTAATTTGCCCTGCTAAAAAAGAAGCAAGAGCTTTACAAATTGCTCACCAGATGGAAAAAGTTGTCAGATTTTAGTTTTTCATTTTAACATTATAAAACTTAATATCTAAAAATAAATTTTAAGATGACAATTTCTATTAAAAAACCAGCAATATGTGATTATAAGGAAATTGCCAATCTTATAAATAATGCAAACAAAAAATATAAGGAAATTCATTCAGATGAATTATTTAAGGCAATAGGATATGGAGAACTAGAGTCAGTTACATCTATAGAAGATGA
The DNA here is from genome assembly GCA_964567875.1 of uncultured Candidatus Peribacteria bacterium. GTDB lineage: Bacteria > Patescibacteriota > Gracilibacteria > UBA4473 > UBA4473 > JALVIB01. Next base: position 3,369 of record CAZMOH010000010.1, read on the forward strand.
CGAAAAAAAACGTGAAATTTTAGGATTATATTTAAACAATAAAATAATAGGATATGGATCATTTTATCTTAAAAATTCACAAACGGTTTGGATAAGTCGTCTATATGTAGATCCAAACTATCAAAGACAAGGTTTTGGAATGAAGATAATAGAAAAAATTAAAAATATTTCTAAATCATATAAGGCTAAAGTTTTGGTATTAGAGACGGATAAAAAAGCTTATTGGGCAGTAGATTTTTATAAAAAAATGGGATTTTTTATTTTATCAGATAAAGATTTAAAAATATTTCCATTTGATTTAGTATTAAATAAGCCACAAGCAAAAACGAGGTATATATTTGGAATGATTTTATGAAAATTTCGCGGGATTTTGTTTTGAATTTTTTCAGTCAATCAATAAAGTTTATCTGGTAAAAATTTTCCCCAAAACATGAAGTTATTTCTTGAAAACGGACAAGAGATTATGGGGAATAGTTTTGGTGCTGATGTGGAGGCAAAGGGGGAAGTGGTTTTTTGTACGGGAATGACAGGGTATTTGGAAATTCTGACAGATCCTAGTTATTTTGGGCAAATTGTAGTTTTTACTTTTCCGTTGATTGGAAATTATGGAGTTTTTGAGACGAAAGATTTTTTCGCGGGAATTGACGAAGTTTATGAATCAGCAAAAATTTGGGTTAGAGGAGTTGTTTTAGCAGAAAATTCAGCGAAATTTTCACACGAATTAGCGCAAACGAGTTTTGCTGATTGGTTAAAAAAAGAGGGAATTCCGGCTTTGTCAGGAGTTGATACCCGCGCTTTAACTCAAGTTTTGCGAGAGAAGGGGACAATCCAAGGTTATTTAGGACATAAAAAACCCGCGAAATTTACCGATGAACTAGCGGGAAGATATGTTCCCAAAGTTTCTCCACAAAAAGTAGAAATACTAACCCCAGAAAACTGTTTAGTTAAGAAATGTAAGAAGATTGCTTTCATAGATTGTGGAGCCAAAAACGGAATTTTTCGTAATTTTTTGTCGCGGGATATTATTATTCATCGTCTACCTTTCAATCAAAATCCATTTGAGTTACAAGAAAAATTTGATGGAGTTTTTTTCTCTAATGGTCCTGGTGATCCGGAAACTTTGTATGAAACAATTGAAATTGCGCGCGAAGTTCTAGCGCGAGATATTCCGGCCTTTGGAATTTGTTTGGGATGCCAAATTTTGGCTTTGGCTTCAGGCGGAAAAACGCGAAAAATGAAATATGGTCATCGCGGAGTTAATCAACCAGTTCAAGATTTAAAAACTTCGCGATGTTTAATTACTACCCAAAACCATGGATTTGAAGTTGAAGCAGAAAGTTTAATTCCAGATACAAATTTGGAAGTTTGGATGAAAAATCTAAATGACGGAACAGTTGAAGGAATTATTCATAAAAATAAAAAAATCTCAGCGGTACAGTTTCATCCAGAAGCTTGTGCGGGACCAGAAGATGCAGAGTATCTTTTTGATAGGTTTATTGAGCAGTTATAATTTTCGCGGAATTCTCTTTTCATTAAAAAAATGGCGGAGAGGGAGGGATTCGAACCCTCGGTACCGTTGCCGGTACGTCGGTTTTCAAGACCGGTGCATTCGACCACTCTGCCACCTCTCCACCTTATTTGCTAAAAAAAGCGAAGGAATTATAAGAAAATCTTTTTTTCTTGCAAAATAAAATCCCGCGAAATTTTACCAACTAGTAATAGAACTTTGAATTGATTTCAAATAATCGCGATATTTTAATGGTCCCCGAAGTTCAAAATAACTTTGAGAATTTTTGGGGAACTCAATTATAAGTTCGTTATCAACTTGACTTTTTTGAACTTCCAAAACCGGTTTATCATCAGCAATAATATTTAAAAACATTTCCGCCTCATTTTGTCTGGTTATTTCATAAGTAGCAAATCCGACCTGATCTAAGTAATTGTTAGTTGGACCAAAATTTCTAAACCATAATCCATACGGAACCTTCATTGAAAATTTATAATAATCAGAAGTATAAGAATAAGCACGACTATCAATCATATTTTTAAAGTCTCCAGAAATTTTCGCGGGATTTTCTTCAACAATATTATCATTATTGTTTTGTTCAGAATCCTCTTTTTTTGTAGCATTTTCCTTGTTTTCAGTTTTATCTTTATCGCCTAAAATCCGCGAAATTAGACTGTCATTTTCTTCTTCTGCTTTGCTTGTAATAGTATTTTCTGTTTCATTAGTATTTTTTTCATCTTTTTTGACTTTTTTAAGTTCTTCAGCAGCTAGTTTTTTTAATTCAGCTTCATGTAGTTCTTTAACTTTTTCTTCTCCTTCAACAAATGAATTAAGGAGTTTAAAAAAATCTTTTTTTCGGGAGAAATTATCTTCTTTATTATTAAAAATGAAAACATATTTCTTGTGCGGGAAAATATTAGAAAATAAGACAACTTCTTGTCTGATTTCCCCACCATCAAAGGTAGAACTTTTTTTTGTTCCAGCCATATTGGCAATAACAATGTTCGGATCATTAGCTTTGTCAAATTCACTAATATCAGCAACTTTAAAAGTTAGAAAAACCTTTCTTTGAGGATCTTTTTTATCAATAAAATGTACGCTTCCATCCTCTAGAACTGAATTTTCCCAATTGGTTGGAATAGTGAAAGAATAATTTTTACTTTCAAATCTTGTAGTTAATTTCGCGGGATTTTCATTCAAATCTTTAACCCGAATCGCTTCTACCCAAAAAATCGGACGCATTTTCTCTTTTCTATAAAAACCATCAACTTCTACAACTCGTCCTTCAAATTCATCTAATTGAACAATGTCGCTTGCTAGCAGAGCAACTAATTTATTATCATTTTCTAGACGATGAGTAGCTTTAGTAGCGACTGACACGGAAAAAGGGAAAACTTCTCCGTAGAGTGTTTCAATTTTTTTCGCGGGAATTTGCGAAAAAGGATCTTGATCTTTTTTAAAATTTGGTAAAGAGCAAGCGGATAAACTTATTAATAACAACAATGATAACCAGAAAGTTTTTTGTTTCATTTTTTATTTTCTATAAAAAATCCCGCGAATTTTCTACTTTTTTCTACAAAAATCAAGAAAAGATTTACATCTTTTATTTTTTTTCTTATCATTTTAGCGTCTTAAAAGTTTTACAAATGAAGAGAATTTTATCCGCTTTCGCTCTATCTCTAACTCTGTTAACTTCACTGGTTTTTGCAATTTTTCCTGATGTACCGCAAACTAGTAATTACTATCTGCCAGTAACTTATCTAACTGATAAAGGAGTTATCAAAGGTTATCCAGATGGGTCTTTTGGTCCAGAAAAACCCATAAACCGTGTGGAGTCGTTGAAAGTTCTTTTAGTTGCGTCAGATAAGAAAATAGATGAAAATTTCGCGGGAAAATTTGCTGATGTTCCGTCTGATGCCTGGTTTGCTAAGTATGTGGAAACAGCAGCTAACTTAGGAATTGTTTCTGGAGACGGTAATACTGGTAATTTTGTTCCGGCTAGACAGGTCAATAAAGCGGAATTCTTAAAAATGGTTATGAAAGCGTTTGAAATTGATCCGGCGGATTATGCTAGTGTTCTTAATGTTCAACCAGCTGATGTGCCTGATGAGGCGTGGTTTGCTCCTTATTTAAAGTTTGCGGCAAAATTCAAAATAATTGATTTGGATGCAAATAACAATGCAAATCCCGCGAAATTTTTATCACGAGGGGAAGCTGTTGATATTCTTTTCCGAATTTTGACGAAAGGTCGCGGTCTTGATCCTCAGGTTTTATTAAATATCGCGGAAAAACATTTAATTTCAACTGTGGCAATGCTAGAAAAGGGAGATCTTTTGAATGCTGGATTAAATGTTGGTATTGCCGAGAAAGTAATGATTATTTTAAATGATTTTTTACCTAAAAATTTAACAGTTCAATCTTCAACAAAGATAACAGATGCAATTAAAAATTTAGTTGGAGCTTATGTTTCAGGAGAAAATGGACAATCTGATGCTGTTTTACAAGCTTCGGGAAATGCTTGGCGGTTAGCAGATGAAGCAGAAAAACTTAACCCAGAACAGACAAAAGGAATTACAGTTAAAATTAAAGATTTAGCACATTCTATCGCTGAAAAGACTAGGGAAGCAATGAAAGAGAAGTAAAATTTCGCGGGATTTTTAAAAAAGTAAAAAGACCTAATGATTATTCATCAGGTCTTTTCTTATAAAATCAAATCGGCATTTGAATTATTTTATTTAGCTACATAGTTAAAGTTAAATGCTCCAAGATAAGCAGGATTAGCATTTCCTCCACTAGTTCGTTTAGAACTCATTTTTATCTTGATTGTTACATATTCACCAGGAGTAAAAGTTCCTGATAAGTTTGCTCCAGCAATAGCGTGGTCTTCAACCCAAGTATTAGCAGTTGTACTTACTAATCCAGTGTTGCTTGTTAGAGTAACATTATTACCTGCTGTATCAGTCATAGTAATATCTAACTTATTATCAGCGGTAGAGGTAGTCTTTGTTTTATAATCAACTTCAATTGAATTACCAGTTGTTGCCCAAGATTGGAAATCATCAGGAACCATCCATTGAAAAACAATATCATAGTCCTGCATATTAGCAGTTTTTCGTGTTTTCCATTTGTAGTAGTTTTTGTTTGCTGTATCGTCATGATCAGACTCTAAAGTTCCTTTATTATTTGTTCCATCAGCTTGTAGTGTGAAATTTGAGAATTCTGGTGAAACATGAGCTGAAACATTTCTTTCAACAGCAGCATCATCTACCCAAACCATATTTCCGGATCCGTCAGTAGTTAGAGTTTTATTATTCCCGGCACCAGTAGCATTTAAGTCTGCAACAGATACTGTTCCGTCCAAAATTTCGTCAGTTGTAACGGCACCTGTAGCAATTTCGTCAGCTTCAACAGAATTAGTTCCTAAATCATCTTTAGTAATACTTCCGTCCGCAATTTTCGCGGAATTTACCGCATCGTTTGCTAAATCAGAATTTTCTACAGCTCCAGCGGCAATTTTGGTAGTAGTAATAGCATCGTTAGAAATAGTTGTTGTGCCAGTGTTATCCATAGTTACATCACCAGACATTGTTACTGCAGTTGCTGTTCCAGAAGCATCCCCAACCCACATTTGTCCAGAAGCCAAATTAGAAGACATAAAATTAGATTTTAGTTCCCAAACTACATTTCCTGTTCCATCAGTTGTTAGAAAAGTATTATTTGCTCCAGCTGCTATATCATTAGTTCCAATCGAACCGTCTAAAATTTTCGCGGAATCTACAGCTCCGTCAGCTATATCAACAGTGGCAATTGTTCCATCTAAAATTTCGTTAGTAGTAACAGCTCCTGTTTGAATAGCATTAGAATCAACTGCATTATTAGCCAATTCATCAGCTCCAACAGAATCAGTTCCTAAATCATCAGCGGTCAAAGAATTATCAGTAATTTGTCCTGAACCAATTGAAAATCCCGCGAGATTTATATCTGCAGTTGTAATTGTTCCGTCCAAAATTTCGTCAGTTGTAACGGCACCTGTAGCAATTTCGTCAGCTTCAACAGAATTAGTTCCTAAATCATCTTTAGTAATACTTCCGTCCGCAATTTTCGCGGAATTTACCGCATCGTTTGCTAAATCAGAATTTTCTACAGCTCCAGCGGCAATTTTTCCAGTTGTTACAGCATCATCAGCTATTTTAGCTGTAGAAATTCCACCGTCTTTTACTTGAACTGTGTCAGTGTTTATTTCCAAGGTTGTATTGTCAACGTTTACATCAAGTTTTCCTGTTCCAGCGTTTACAACTAACCCTTCTCCGTCTAATCCGTTAGCATTAGTTGAAGTGGAAATCCATTGTGTTCCATCACAGAAAAGTAAATCATTATTTGTTGTGTCATAATACATTCGTCCTTTGTCTGTAGCACTAGAACAAGTTAGAGCTGAAGCCGAGTTTTCTACTCGAAAATCCTCTAAAGCATTTCCTTCTAAATTTAGGTTTTCATTTAAAAGAAATTTATTGTTCACAATATCATATCGTAAACGATGATCAAGCCCGCTTCCAAAGCTTAAATCAATAAAATCTGCTGACGAATCATCATTGTCTAAATGATAAGCGTCTGCATTTACACCATCATCTTCTGTGGTGAAAATTAGTCGCGCTTCTGCTGTATTTGGTAGAAGCCCGACAAGTCCGAACATAATCGCAAGGGAAATTCCCGCGATTTTTTTCCAGACAGTCGTGTGCCGATTAATATTTGATTTCATTTTATTTTTATTTTGGTTAAGAAATAGAAATCTAGACATTGTATCTAAATTTGATAAGTAATTCAATTAAATGAAGTTGCTTAATTGTGTGTAAATATTTTATTGTATACTTTTTAAAAATTTCGCGGGATTTTTTGACAAACTTAAAGTAATTTGACAAACTTAAAGTAAAAGTATTAACATCCAGCATATACTTTATAAATTTTTTTTTCATGAAAAAAACAATTATCGGTATCGTTTCAGTTTTATTAGTTGCAGGTATTCTAACCTTTGTTTTTTCCCGCGAAAAAAGTAAAACAGATTTTTCAGATAAAGAAGTTGTTAAAATTGAAAAATTAAATCCAGATAAAGGAATTCTTTGTATACAAAAGGTAGCAGTTGGAGAGGATGGAAATAGCTTAGAAAATAAAATTTATATTTGGGGCAAGAAAACTAGATTTGATGGTAGTTTAGGACAAGAAGAACAAGGACAAAAAGATTTTCATATGATAACTGATGGGGAGTATCAATATATTTGGGGAAAGGGAATGATGGCGGGAGCTTTTGGAGCTAATGATGGGAAAGTTCATGGTATGAAAATGAAGGTTATGGATAAAGAGGAAGACATGGGGCCAGATTTTGATATAGATGAATTAGAGAAAAATAATTTTCAAGCTCCAGGCGTAATTTGTAAAACTTGGGAACCAGATGAAGATATATTTAAATTACCAGAAAATGTTGAATTTAAAGATATGTCTGTGTTAATGGGAGGAATGGGATCAATGATGGGGGGACAAACGGGATCTCCTGATTGTGATTCTATGTGTGGATTTATTCCAAATGTAAAAGATAAGGAAGAATGTCTTAAAAGTTGTGAAGAGGAAAATGATAAATAAAATTTCGCGGGAATTTAATTGACGAGATTATTATAAGCAATAAAATACGGACAACTAACATTTATAAAATGACAAAAGTAACAGCAAAGAGCAACAATTCGGTTGCCAAAGATGACAAAAAAACAGTTATCAAAAAATTTCAAACTCATGCCAAAGACACTGGTTCTTCGCAAGTTCAAGTGGCAATTATTACTAAGAAAATTGAGAACTTGAGTGAGCATTTACGAACTCATCCCAAGGACAAACATTCACGACGCGGACTTATTGGATTAGTTGGTAAAAGAAGAAAATTGCTTCGTCATTTGCAATTAAATAATAAAACTAAATACCAAGAAGTCATCAAGGCTCTTGGTTTGCGAAAATAATGAGAAATCCCGCGAAATTTCGCGGGATTTTTTCTATACGCTTATTTTTTTAATGAGCAGTGATTTTTAACAAATTAAAAAAAATGAAAGAATATTCAATCGATATCAACGGAGAGAAATTGACTTTCCAAACAGGGAAACTAGCTAATATGATTGATGGCTCCTGTGTAGTGACCTTCCGTAACGAAATCCTTTTAGCAACAGCTGGAATGTCTAAAACTCCACGTGAAGGTATAGATTTTTTCCCATTAATGTGTGAATATCAACCAAAATATTATGCAACCGGTAAAATTAAAGGATCTCGTTTTATCAAAAGAGAGGGTCGACCACCAGAGTCTGCGATTTTAACTTCGCGCTTAATAGATCGTCCGATGCGACCAATGTTTCCTAAAGGCATGCAGAATGAAGTGCAATTGATTGTGACCTTGTTGCAATCAGATGAAACTAGACCAGTGGGTACTTTGGCAATTACAGCCGCTTCAATGGCCGTACAATTATCAGGGATTCCTTTTGAAGCTCCTGTTTCAGCGGTAAGAGTGGGAATGGATAAAAATGGTAAATTTATTTTAAATCCAAGTTTTGAGGATATCGAAAAAGGAGATTTAGATTTAGTTGTGGCTGGGTCAGAGGATGCAATTATGATGGTAGAGGCTGGAGCTCGACTTTTGCCAGATGAAAAAATGGTAGAGGCTTTAGAATTTGCTCACACTTACATTAAAAAATTATGTCGTGCTCAATCAGATTTCGCAGGTATGTGCGATATTGAACCTAAAACACCAACTTTTCAAGAATATGATGAAGCTAATAAAGAGGCTGTTGATTCGTTTATAACTGATGAGATGTTGGATAATATTAAAGGAGTGGGAAAGAAGGTTTTGCATGCTAAAGTAGAGGAATTAGAGAAATCTTTATTAGAAAATTTTGCGGAAAAAATTGAGAATGAAGAACTTTCAGAAAAAGAATTGTTGCATTTTTTTGAAAAGAAATGGGCAGAGCGCATGCGCCACAACATTTTAGAGAAAGATTTACGATTAGATGGACGAGGACCTGATGATATTCGTCCACTTTCCAGTGAAGTGGGAATTTTACCGCGAACTCATGGTTCGGGATTGTTTAATCGTGGACAAACTCAAGCTTTGTCAGTTGTAACAATCGGCTCACCAAGTGATGCAAAATTAATTGATGACCCAGATCAAGAAGAACACACTAAATATTATATGCATCATTATAATTTTCCTCCATATTCAGTAGGAGAAGTTCGTCCATTGCGAGGGACAAACCGTCGTGAAATTGGGCATGGAATGTTGGGGGAACGAGCTTTAAAATATGTTATGCCAACTAAAGAAGAAGGATTTCCTTATACAGTGCGTGTAGTTTCTGAAATTCTTTCTTGTAATGGGTCAAGTTCCATGGCGGCTACTTGTGGGTCAACCTTAGCTTTGATGGATGCTGGAGTGCCAATTAAATCACCAATTGCTGGAGTAGCAATGGGATTAGTTACTGATGGAGAGAAACATAAAGTTTTGACAGATATTCAAGCTCAAGAAGATTTTTGCGGTGATATGGATTTAAAAGTTTGTGGAGACGAAGAGGGGATTACTTCTTTGCAGATGGATATTAAATTGAAAGGATTAAGCATGGATCTTTTAAAAGAAGCTTTTGGGAAAGCCAAGATAGGGCGAAGAAAAATTTTAGAAAGCATGAAAAAAGCTATTGCCAAACCCCGCGAAAAAATGAGTGAGTTTGCTCCACAGATTGAGACTTTCAAAATTCCTGAAGATAAAATTAGAATTGTTATTGGAAAAGGTGGAGAAACAATTCAAAAGCTTTGTGGAGATCATGATGTTAAAATTGATATTGATGATGATGGAACAATTTATATTGCTTCAACTGGTCAAGAGGGTATAGAAGCTGCGAAAAAAGAAATTATGGCAATGACTTATACTCCAAAGGAAGGAGATGTTTTTCATAATGCGGTAGTAAAAAATATTATGGATTTCGGTGCTTTTGTGGAATTTTTACCTGGTCAAGAGGCATTAGTTCACATTTCTGAAATTGCAGATCACAGGGTAGAAAAGGTTTCAGATGAATTAAAAGAGGGACAGAAAGTTGATGTTAAAATTATTGGTATAGATCACCTGGGAAGAGTAAAACTTTCTATGAAAGCTTTATTAAAAAAATAAAATCCCGCGAAATTTCAATAAAATACAAAAAAGACCTGATTTATCAGGTCTTTTTTGTTCTATTTTAAAATTTCGCAGGATTTTATCTCAACCAAGCTGGATTATTAGTTAGAGGAGATCCGAATAATTCACTGCTAGAACCATTATCACGAGAATAAACATTAATGACAGGGACTCTAATATCATGTATTTCAAAAATTGTGTCAGTGGAGCTACTATTATTACTTTCACAGCCATCTTGAGGAATTGTAATATTTGTTCCAGTATAGTTTTGTTGTCCATAGGAAGTCTCATCTCCATTTTGAAACCGGAAACCGAAGGCGTAATTATAATTACCATTGCTATAATTGTAATGTATGACTCCATCACAAGTACCTTGATAAGTTTGCTTTCCTTCAGTTGAAACGGACCGAATATCATTTATTTGTTGATCAGTTAAGGCCAAAGAGAAATTATTTGTTAGCCATAACCATTTATCGGACCCACTACCATCTCCATGATTTTGGTGAGGTAAATCAGAAGTATATTCAATTTTAGTCCATCCACCACCATCAGAGGTCATATCGCAGTAGACCTGGAAAGCATTGGAAGTATCACCACCATCAGGATTTATCCAATAAGTTCCATCACCAGTTGAATAACCGTCATCTAAAATCTTTTTACAACTTTCTCCAGCCTTGTTTTGTGTTGTTCCATCAGTATCAGTTACTTTTAGTAAATTTTGTCCATTACCACTCCAAACAGTATTTTGTACTCCATTATTAGAAACTACTATATTATAATTAGCAGTGTTTGTTCCAGAAGTAACGTTAATTTGAAATTCGGTTGGTGATAAGATTGTAGTTGAATTTATAGTTCCATCAAATCCAGGGATAGAAATTGTTGAAGTGGGGGTAAAATTAATTCCCGCGAAATTTAAAGTTTTAGTACTAGAAGTTCCCATATATTGAGCTTGGGTAGTTGTAATATAAGGAATTGTATTTGCAGTTGCTGATCCCCAAAGATTTTTCCCATTTCCATCAGATATTAAAACTTGCCCATTTGTTCCAGTATTACCATCAGAATCAATTATTTGAGTAATTTGTAAATCACGATTTAAAACAAATTTGTTATTTAAAATATCATATCTTATTTTTACTCCCAAAGCAGAGCCAAAATCTAAATCTACAAAATCACTAGAAGAGTCATCAGCGTTAATAATTAAGCTACTTTCATTTATAGCATTTTCTTCTGTTACAAAAACAAGTTTAGCCCAAGTAGTATTTAAGAGTAGGGAAGTTATTATTAGAAAACCAAAAATTCGCGGGATTTTCATTTTAGTTTTCATTAAATTTCAAAATTATGTCTCCGACACGCGAATTTAGATTATTTCGCGCATACATTTTTAGTTTTATAAGCATTGTTTCATTAGCGGACCAAGTTGTATTTGGGTTTAAATTTAAATCAACAGTAGTCCAGCTATTAGCATTAAAACCAATTCCAGCTCCTTGCAACTCATCGGTCGAAGAACTTTCTTTGCTAATAATTAGATCAACTTTGGCATCGTTATAATTACCATCAGTTTTGAAATCGAAACTAACAGGATTAGATGATTGAAATCCCGCGAAATTTGCAGGTAGAGTATAGCGGATTACAATATCATAATCTTGAAGATTAGATTTTTTACTAGTCCACCGTAAAATATTTTTATTTACTCCATTAATATTTTCTAGTTCTTCATACATTGCTCCAGAATTATCACTACCATCTTTATCTATAATTGAATTTGGATAGCGTGGACTTAAAACTTCTATTTTGTTTTTTATTCCAAGTGATTGTCCATTAATTGTTCCGGTCACAACTAAGTTTCCCGTGATTTTTACATTATCATTAAACTCAAATTGTTGATTTGTACCATTCCAAGCTAATGTTTTATTTAAAATATCACCAAACTTTAAAACAAGATTGTCATTAACATTGGCATTACCATCTAAATCTAAGGTAAAAGTATTACCATCTACGCCACCAACGGCATTAGCTGCAGATGCTTCTATAATGCTGGCCGGTAATTTTCCAGTTGTTGAATCAATATAAGGAATTTCACCTGGGCCGTATCCTGTATCTCGGAAATCTAATTTATCAGCATTAAAAGCAAAAGGAATTGTATCAATAACGGTTCGATCAATATTAGGATTTGATTGATCTAAATCAATTAATTCATAACTAGTATCAGGATCAGAAGCATTTTTTACTTCAACTTGTAAATACATATTGGTGTGATCAAATAATCCCGCGAAAAATGGAGTAACACTTCCCAACTTTAAGGAAAATTTACCATTAACTAAATTTTGAGTTTGAACTTCTTGCCAATTGTAATAATCAGGAACTGTCGTGTTAATACTTCCGTTTATTACATCACTAGCTTCAAAATCCTGATTATCCCATAAACTAAACCGAAAAGAATAACTTCCTGTTAACGGATTTCCCGCATTGTCTAAAAGATCTCCTTCATAAATTAATTCTTGAGGAGTAGTTACTGGACCAGCGGATGCATTTTCACTGGTCACAGCAACTATCAGGAATAGAATTGGTAACAATTTTAAAAACTTTTGCCAACGAGATTTTTTCGCGGGATTTTTCTTATCTTTATTTCTAAGCATTCGATAAACCAGAATTGCTAGGCAGAAAATTAATAAAGTTAAGCAAATAACTATTATGAAAAGTGATTTAGCAATTGGGTACCAGTAATCAGCTTGGTAAAAATTGTTTATATAAACCTTTTGACATAATTTTTTCGCGGGATTTTCGGGAATAATTTCATCATCAGAAAACCTCAATGTAAAGTTCGTAGGATTTAAAATAACTTGTCCGTCATTGGCCACTACGAAATTATCTTTTTGAGGATTATAATTTTTATTTTCTATTTTTTTTGTTGATTCAAAATCCCGCGAAATTTTCGATTTTTCACTGTTTTCTTCACGGTTAACATCTTTTTTGTTGTTATCATCAATAATTTGTGTCTTTAAATTATCAGATATTTCTTTGGGAGCTGAAGTATGTTTTAATTTTTCTGCTTCGAGTTTAGCTAAACGAAGTTCTTCAGTTACTCGTTTGGAACGACCAACCTTGCTCCAATTGGCAGTTCCAGTGTGAGGACTACTTCCATCAGAATAATTTGTATTTGGTGTTGGAGTTGGATTTGGAGTATTGGAACTAGAATTAGAACTATTAGTATTTGCTAAATTAGTTTTAGCAATTACTCTAGCAGTTGGTTTTAATTTAGCATTTATTTGGAAGTTCGCTGATTTGGCATATTTTGTTTGAACAATTCGTAAATTATTTCCACTTCCACTAACTTGAAAAGCAGTTGTTGAATTTATTAAAAAAAGGCACAAAAAAGCCGTTAAAAGTGGCTTTAATTTATATTTATATTTATATTTACATTTATGCATCAGGACATTATACCTAAAAATATATTAAAATTCAACTAAAATCCCGCGAAATTTTTAATAGAACTAGATTTTTTAAATTTCATATGAAATTTATTGAAAATATTATTAAATTCTGCCAAACTTCTATCGATGGCAATTCAAGAAGACAAAAATTTCGTGAAAAAAGGCAAAAAAAATATAATCTCGGCAAAAAATATTGGTGATGATAAATTTGAAAACTCTTTGCGACCGCAAAATTTCGCGGAATTTATTGGACAACCAGATGTTAAACGAAATATGCTAGTTTTTATTCAAGCCGCGCAAAAACGCGGAGAAACACTTGATCATGCTTTGTTTTATGGTCCACCAGGATTAGGAAAGACAACTTTAGCTGGAATTCTCGCGAAAGAAATGGGTGCAAATTTACGGATAACTTCAGGACCAGCTTTAGAAAAACCAGGAGATTTAGCGGCTATTTTGACTAATTTAAAAGAAAACGATTTTCTATTTATTGACGAAATTCATCGTTTAAGATTACCAGTAGAGGAAATTCTCTATACAGCTATGGAAGATTTCGCGATAGATTTGGTTATAGGTAAAGGTCCATCTGCGCGGACAATGCGTATTGATGTCCCAAAGTTTACTTTAATCGGTGCAACAACATTAGTTTCTATGTTATCTGGACCGCTTCGGGATCGTTTTGGACATGTTGAAAAACTGCAATATTATGATCCACTAGAAATTGCCGAAATTATTAAAAGGTCAGCTCAAATTTTGGGAATAGAAATTGATGAAAAATCCCGCGAAATTTTAGCCAGAAGCTCTCGTTTAACGCCGCGAATTGCTAATCGTTTATTGCGACGAGTGCGAGATTTTGCAGAAATTGATTATGACGGAAAAATTACAGCTGAAGTTGTTCGATCGAGTTTGAAAAGTTTATCTATTGATTCTTATGGACTAGATCGCGGAGATCAAGAATATTTACGAACTTTATGTGAAAAATTTACGGGAGGACCAGTTGGGGTTTCTACTTTATCATCGGCGATTGGAGAAGACGAACGAACTATTGAAGAAGTCATTGAACCATTTTTAATTCGTGAAGGATTTATTCAAAAAACCCCACGCGGACGAATAGCAACTGATTTTGCTTTTGAACATTTAGGAATTAACAATAATCCTCAAATTTCGCGGGATTTGGGGCAAATTTCGTTGGAATTATGAAATTGGTTGCGGAGGCAGGATTCGAACCTGCGACCTTCGGGTTATGAGCCCGACGAGCTACCACTGCTCTACTCCGCGGTATTTTTCTTCAATAAGAAAATAATTTTTATGGTGGGCACACCAGGACTTGAACCTGGGACCTCGTCCTTATCAGAGACGCGCTCTAACCAGCTGAGCTATGTGCCCGAAATGTGTGAGAACGGCAGAATTTTAGAAAAAATTAGAAAACTGTCAATTTTGTTTCGTTAGTTTTACGTTAAAAACCTGCTAAATTTTTGTTTGCCTTCGGCAGATAGGAATTTTTTAAAGACTAGGAGCGCTCGCTGGCGCTCGCGCTCCGTCGAACAATTTTAGGGATTG
>CAZMOH010000011.1:0-16310 GCA_964567875.1 uncultured Candidatus Peribacteria bacterium
TCCACCCACTTTTGTAGTCTTTCATTTTGGGTATTAATTTCATTTTGGATTTGAGCATATTCTCGCGGGTTTTCACATTTAGAAAGAGCTGTTTCTAATTTTGCGATATTATGCATTAATTGTGCCCCTAACATTGCTGCATTATCTCCTAGTTGAACTTCCTTATCAAGGCTATCAAAAGTTCTTTGAACAAAGTCCGAGTAATTATTTCCAATTTCGTTTCCTAAACTAGAAGTCGCGATCGCATTAAGTCCAGGGAGTCGCTGGATTCTTGTCCCCATCCAACGAGGAATTTTAATATGTCCTAACGGAACAGCGACCATTCCAGTTGCTAATAATGATGAAGCTATAATCAAAAGATCTTCTACAGCGTATTTTTCTGATTGATATAAATTACCATGTTCAACAGCATCTCGTAAATTTCCTAATAATCCATGTTTCTTCGCGGATTTTTCAGCTTTTCTCCAAAACTTTTCTTGTTTCTTAGGAGACATCTTTGCTATTTCAGTCAACATTTCTTTGATACTTCCTACTGTCTGTGCACGAACTTCAGCTTGTTGTCGTTCTCCTTCGTCTATAATTTGTTTTAGTTCTTCCGCTGTTACTGATACACCTAGTTTTTTTAATCTTCTATTAACTTTATTTGCGAAATTTTCTTCATTATTTTTAAATAATAATTTAATTGCTCCCCATAATCCTCCTTCTATTAGTCCTCCATTCTCTCTTTTCTCAAACATTTCTTTTAAAACCATGGAGACATCTTCAAATTTCTCTAAACGAGCAACATGTTCTTTAGCAATAAAACTATTATATTTAGCAATTACCCATTTTTGATCATCTGGTGTCATTGAATTCCACCTTTCTCTAGCTGTCATGTTTTTCCAACCAGTCATATCTAATCCTGGAAGATTAGCAAAAACTCCCAACTCTTCCATTTTCGCGAAATTTTTATCAAAAATATCAGCAGGACAGTTTTTATCTAGTAGGATATTACCATTATACATTTCCCCAGTTACGTCAGCTGATATTGTATCCTGAACTGTATCACAATCTCCACAATCATTGTGTGGACCTGGCTTCGGTGGACATTGAGCATTAATAGGAACAACTGAACCATCCCAGCATACTTTAAATTTAGGACCAGGATTTGGTGATATTTCTTGTAAGTTGATAATTACAAAATTTCCTCGACAACCATTTTTCATAGTAGCAATAAGTTGTGGTCCCTGAGGACCATCTACAATCATGGAATTTTCTAATTGAAATCCAGATAACAAACTAGTATTAATTTTTGTCATAGCTGCCCCAACAAGTAACTCAAAGTCAGTTATAGAATAATTTTTTCCGTTAAACTCAACTATTCCACTGTTATCTAAAGTTAAATCTGGACCTTGAGCCATTTCCTTAGCTAATTTGGTTCGTCCGTATCCGCGAAATTTTTTCAAAATAGCAGGACTTAATCGACTTTCTCCATATCTAATCATTCTACTAGCAAAATATAATTTCCCTTTTTGAATAATTTTCCCATTTTTCCATTTATCACCTAGCGGCCAATTTTTAGGAAAAGAAGCAACCTCCATTGCTTTTAACATAATTTTAGAAGCAGTTTCAAAATCAATCGGGGCTTCATATGTCAGATAATTATTAAGTCTTGCTACTATTTCTGTTCGATAAATATTGTTCATTTCGTGATCTCCTATTTTCAGCTTAGTTAGACTAGCTATATTTTTCATTTCTTGGTCAGTTATCTCCCCCCCGCTTTCGATTAAAGACTTAACATTATCCATACTCTTTTCAGCAGCCAACTCAACCTTTTTAGCAATAGTCTCCCTTTTTTTAAGGGAGTAATTTAGAGCCTCAAGTCTTTCTTGAGTATCTTTCTGTAATTCTAAATACTCAGGGGGTCGAGTCATTGTCTCCGCTCCTTTATTTTGATAAATAAATCTCGCGAAATTTTGTCTGTCAGAAGCCGTTTTCATTAATTTTTTCATTTGTGTTTTTTAAATGAATCAAGGCATTCTACCAGAAAATTTTCTAAAAATCAAATAATTTATCCTAAAAAACAGAAACATTCTATTTATATGAAAAAATCAACTCGTATTATTTCAGGGGTAATAAATAATTTTATTTGAAGTTAGAATAAATTTCTGGTATAATTTAAGGATTTTAATAAATAAAAATGAATTTACCGTTAAATAATTCTAAAAATCCCGCGAAATTTAATCCTGGAAAAGAAGTTTTTTCCTGGGAAGCGCTAGATTATCAACCTCATAATCGTGGAATAATTTGGTATCTTGTTTTTTGTTTAATATTCTTTGGAGGAGCAATTTGGTCAATGTATTCTGATCCCCAATGGGGCTGGTTAATGGGACTAGCCTTATTTTTATCAGCAGCAGTTTATTTTTGGGGACACCGCAAAGGTCCAGAAATGCATACTATAAAAGTTTTCGAACGAGGAATTTTAATTAATTCAAAATTCTTTCCACTAGAAAATTTCGCGGGATTTTGGATTTTATATGATCCGACTGTTGCTTCTGTTAATTTAAAATTTAAATCTAAATATCGTAATCATCGAATCTCGTTGCAAATGGGAGAAAATAATCCTGAATTTTTCCGCGAAAATTTCGCAAAAATAGATTTTCCAGAACTAGAAGACGAAAAAGAGACTCTTTTAGATTTATGGATTAGAGCTTTAAAACTTTAAAAAATGAAAAACTTATTTCTTGTTTCTCAAATAAAAAAATCCTATGAGAATAGGGGTTTTTTATTTGAAATAAAAATGAATAAAGAAACAGTTTCTCAAAATTTCACGGGAATTGAAAAAGCTAAGGAAAATATTTTAAATAATTCGCGAAAAGAGAGACTTCCTTTATCTGCAAAAGCTCAAACGCATCAAGAATTAAATAAACTTTCTTCAAAAACTGAATCTAATCTGATAAATAAACAAGAAAATCCCGCGAAAAAACCAACAGCCAAAAAAGAAACTTTAGATAAAAAACAACCAACATTAGAGGAATTACAAAAAGATCCTGAAAAACGAAAAGAAGTTGCTCAGATTCTTGAAGAAGAAGGGAAAAAGTTTGTCACTACAGATCCTCAAATTAAAGAAATTATTTCGCGGGATTATGATAATCCTGAAGAGCTTTCACAGAATTTAAAGAATTATCTAGAATCAGACGAAACAGCTCATAAATTTGCTAAACATTTAACTCTTATTCCTAAAGACCCTGGTAATATGGCTAAGATTGCCATTGCCTCATTTGCCTTGCAGGCTATTGGAAGTGAGGAAGGATGGCGAACCTCTCTTGGAAAATGGGTTAAAACAAGTTTATTTATAGGAGCACTCAGTCATCCAGCTGTAACAGGAGCTATTGCACATAGTTTAAAATTCGCGGGAAAATGGTCTTATAAAATTTTATCTTATCCAGTAGCAGGTTTAGTAGAATTTATTTATAACCCTAAACAATTTATTGATAAACTAAAAAATGGAAAAAGTCCCATTGCTAAAGACAAAATTGCCGAAACCTTAATCCGCTCTCAGGATCCAGTTGTAATGAGAAAAGCTGGAATGGAATTTTCACCAGAACTGGATAGTGTTTTAGATTTTATGGGAAATAATCTAGATTTCCGCGAAATTTCAGAGATTCCTCCAGAAATTCGAAAAAATGCCGCGAAATTTTTATATCAAACAGATAAAGTTATGCAGGGAGTTACTGAGGAAAAAATCAGAGCGATAAGAACCAAAATTCATAATGGAGACAAAGTTTCTGATACAGATTTTCGTTTAGTTTTAGTTTGGAAAGCTCGTCAACGAATTAAAATATTATTTGGGCAAAAGGCTCGTTTCCAAAATGATTTAGAATTTGAAAAAAATAAAATTCGTGAAGCACAGGCTAAATTACCAGAAAATGCTAAAAACAAATTAAAAGAACTTGGTCTTACCGATTTGTCACAAGTTGTAGCTACAAATCAAGGAAATTTCGCGAGATTTTACAAAGAAAGAACTAAAAAACATGGTATCGGAAGGGCTTTGGACAACATGAGTGCCACTGGTCTTTTAGCCTATATTTTTATGTTTTTTATTATGAAAGGAGTTATGGGAGCTAGTCATTTATTTAAAAAAGGGTGGGAAAACACTAAAGAAACCCGCGAAAAATTGGCAAATAGTCCCTTTAAAACCATTGCTAAAGGAATTTGGTTTCCTTTTAAAAAAGTTGGACAAGGTCTATCTTATCTTTTAGGAAAACCTTTTACTTGGCTTAAACGAAAAGCTATTTTAAAAGCAGGAAAAACTCGTGGTTGGAATGAAAATCAAGTTGAAGCTTGGAATAAATTACCTAAAAAAGAGAAAAATAAAGTAGTTAAAGAACTAAAGAAAATTATTGAAAATAAAAGAAAACTAAAAAATGAAGAAATGGAGAAAATTAGAAAAAAATATAAAAAAGATAAAAGTTGGTGGGGAAATTTTAAAAATGGAATTGATAAAAAAGAACTTAAAGATGACCCTCAGTATGATAATATTTTAAAGGATATTAAAGAAGTTAAAGAAACAACTTTAAAAAATACTAATAATTTAACTGATGAAGAATGGAAGAATGCCTTTAAAGATGTTAAAAACGATAAACCAAAAGTTTATAAAGTTTTATTTCCAAGTAGTAACTAAAATTTCGCGGGATTTTAGGATTTAAAAAGTTCAATAAGAATAATTCCTACCAATATAACGACAATTCCCACTAACTGCATAAAAGTTAATTTTTCGTGAAAATAATAATATCCCAAAAGCATACTCCCTACAGCAATTCCTCCCGACCACAAGATATTAACAATTGCTATTTCGCGAAATTTCATCATAATTATCATTAAAATTCCCATTATCAAAAAAGATCCAATTGTCGCCAATAACCAGTAATAATTATTTGTTAAAACAAATTTCTTAGCGAAAAAAACAGCCGATAAATCTGTTATTATGGTTAGCAAAAAATATACCCAAAACATTTTACAAAGTTAATTTTTAGCCCGCTGGGCAGCCAATTTAATGTCTTGTTTAATTCTTTCATTAATTGATGATTCAGGTAATTTTTTCGCGGGATTTTCAGTTGATAAATCTGAAAACTCTGTTTTATTCTCTGTTAAATCGTTTGTTTTTTTATCTGTTTTTGGTTTTCCTGGAATTTCTATTTCATTAACATGAAATAATTCTGCATATCCCCCTTCTTCAAATTTTATTTTGACACGTTGATTCAAGATATCCAAACCAGTCACAATCCCTTCTCGTCCATTAACTTTAACTTTTTGTTTGATATGTGGTAAATATCGACGCATTTCGCGATAATGTTCTACTTCATAAACCATACTTCCCTTAATTTTTCCACTAAAATCAAAAATTCGTTTATTACCTTTAATCATAATACCTTGATCTCGCACCACATTCATCGTTGGACGATCTTTGAAGTATTTCGCGAAATCATTTACATTATACCGCCCGCTAATATCATAAACTCCGACCATCTTTAACCGATCATTAGCTGAAACTCGTTGTAAATAAATTCGTTTTTTAAATTCACGCGCCATGTCTTTTAAAAGCTCGCGAAAATCCACTTTATCTTTGGAAGTAAAAAAGAATGAATACTGCCGATTATTAAAATCTTCTCGTGATTGAAAAAAATGAATGTCTAACCTGTTTTTTTCAGCTAATTCACGTGCTTTTATAACCCGCGAAAATGATTTATCTACTTTTTCTTTCCAAGCTTTGATCTCTGCATCAGTCAGAATTCGTTCAAATTTATAATCCTCAGCCAAAGCAGGATTTTTTTTATCTAGAGAATAAGTAATAACTTTCCCTACAACTTGATCCTGACCATCGTTTAAGAGAATTAATTGATAAGTATGGAAATCAACATCTTTCGGTAACTCAATTTGAATTGTTTTATTTCTAAATAAATCCGTCACTTCTAATACTTTCATCAGCAATATTTTAATAAAAAAACATCTTTTGTCATCTTTTTGAATCTTATTAAAAAAATCCCGCGAAATTTTAATTTAACTAATTATTTTTAAGAGCTTTTCTTCATCAAGATCCGGACCAATTCCTGCAAATCGTAGATTTTCTGGAATAAGAATTTTTTTCGCGAGATTTTCTACTTCTTCTTTTTTGACAGCGGAAATTCGTTTCTGCCATTCCTCAAAACTTTCTTGGGATGAATACATTAGTTCATTTTTCGCGAAATTATGAGCTACATGTTCTGTGTCTTCGGTAGATAAATCAATTTTTCCTAAAAGATAATTTTTAGCTTTAAAAAATTCAGCTTCTGTGACGCCATTTTCGCGGAGATCATCATATTCAAAACGAATCGCTTCCGTAGCACGTAAAACATCATCTAGTTTAACGCCTGCTCTAGTTGAAAGAAGTCCTGTGTCGCTGTATTCATCAACAGAAGTACGAATGGAATAACATAGTCCCTTTTTTTCGCGAACATTTTGGAACATTCGCGCACTCATATTCCCACCTAAAATTGTCGCTAAAACCTTTAAAGCTGGATATTCTGGACTTGGTTCTGGAACAGCCCGAACTCCGAAAGAAATATGATATTGTTCGGTTTTTTTATGGCGGATAGAAAATTTTTGCGTAGCAATATCTTCTTTAAAAGGAGTTAATTTAATCTTTTGTTCAGCTTCTGGCATTTGAAAAAATTCCTCAACTAAATCCAAGGTTTTTTCATCAACTGCTCCCGCTACCGTAACTACCATATTTTTTGGTACATATAATTTTTCGCGGTAATCCAAAAACATCTCCTGAGTAACACTTTTTATAAGTTCCTTCGTCCCAATTTGATCTCGCCCCAAAGGTTGGTCTCCAAAAACAAGTCGTTCAAAATCCCAAGAAATTTGATATGTCGGCATATCTAAATACATAGCCATTTCTTCTAGGATAACTCCTCTCTCTCGTTCAATCTCGTCTGGATTAAATTTGGAATTAAGTAGCATGTCAGACAAAACATCTAAAGATTTCGCGAGATTTTTAGCATTAGATTTAATAAAATATCCGGCATATTCTTTTCCAGTAAAAGCGTTAAAAACTCCGCCGAAAGAATCAACTGCTTCGGCTACTTCCTTAGGAGTTTTGTAGCGTTCCGCACCTTTAAAAAACATGTGTTCTAGAAAATGCGAAATTCCTGCAATATCTATTGTTTCGTAACGGGACCCCGCTCCAGCTAAAATCATAGTTGTAACCGCCTTTGTGCCAGGCATTTCTACCGCTTGTAATCGTAATCCGTTAGAAAGTGTTCGTGAATGTAGTTTCATTTTTATTTTAGAAATTAGAATCCTGCGGATTTTAGCATGTTCTAAAAAATCCCGCGAAATTTTTAAAAGAAAAATTTAAAATCCTCCTTTTTTCAAAGATGTTTAAGATAAAAAAACTCGTTATTGTTCATAAGTTTCGTGGTAAGAATAATTTCGCGGGATTTAGAAAAATTGCTACAATTCTGCGGAAAATATGACAAACCCTATTCTTGACGGACTCAATCCTACGCAAAAAAAAGCCGCCGAAATTTTATCTGGTCCTTTATTAATTTTGGCAGGAGCTGGTTCGGGTAAGACCAAAACTTTAACTCACCGTATTGCCAATTTGATTGCTAACGGTGTAAATCCTCGCGAAATCTTAGCTGTCACTTTTACAAATAAAGCCGCCAAAGAAATGACGGAGCGAATAGCTAAATTATTGAAGAGTTTAGGAGATAAAATCCCGCGAAATTTCGGAGAGGCACCGATGATGGGAACTTTTCACTCTATTTGTGTACGAATATTAAGGGAAGATATTGAGTCGCTGGAAATGAAATTAAATCGGAATTTTGTAATTTTTGACACAGATGATCAAGCACGATTAATTAAAGAAATTTTGATTGATCTTAATTTTGATCCAAAAGAATTTAATCCCAAAGCAGTTAGTGGAATTCTTTCCAGATTAAAAAACAAACTACAAACACCGGAAAATTTTGAAACAAAATTTTCGCGGAATCCTGTTTTAGAAATAATTGATGAAGTTTTTCCCGAATACCAAAAACGATTGGAAATTCATAATGCTTTAGATTTTGATGATTTAATTCAAAAAACGGTGCAAGTGTTGGAAAAATCCCGCGAAATTAGAGAAAAATACCAAACTCGTTGGCAACACATTTTGGTTGATGAGTATCAAGATGTAAATTTTGCGCAATATCGTCTAATTCGCCTGCTTTTGAATAAAAATGAAAATTTGTGTGTAATTGGTGATGATCATCAATCAATTTATGCTTTTCGGGGAGCTGATTTTTCTAATATTTTGAATTTTTCGCGGGATTTTCCAAAGGCGCAAGTTATTAAATTGGAACAAAATTACCGCTCCACAAAAAATATTTTAGCTAATGCCAATTCCTTAATTTCCTACAATGAAACAGGAATGCCCAAAAAACTTTGGACTGATAATGAAGCTGGTGAGCTGGTAGAAATTACGGAAACTGAGTCAGATAAAGAAGAAGGAAATCTTATTGCGCGAAAAATCCGCGAAAAAATGCAACCCCCTCAATCCCCCTTGTCAGGGGGAAGGCAAATGCGTTATTCGGATTTTGCCGTTCTTTATCGTATGAATGCTCAATCGCGGTCGTTGGAAGAAGCTTTTATGCGTCGGCAAATTCCGTATCAAATTATCGGGGGAACAAAGTTTTTCTCGCGGAAAGAAATTAAAGATGTTCTGGCTTATTTGCGATTAGTTTTGAATTCCAAAGATGATTTATCCTTTTTGCGAGTAATAAATTTTCCATCACGAAAAATTGGTAAATCAACCATAGAAGTTCTAAAAAATTTCGCGGGAAATTATGAAATGAGTCTGCTAGAAGTCTTAGAACATGTTTTAGATATTGAACAACTGCCTTTTAAAAAGCGTGAAGTTTTAAAAAATTTTTATGATTTAATTCAAAAATCTCGCGAAATTTCTACTGAAAAAACCGTTTCCGAAGTTTTAGAAAAAATTTTACAAGAAACTAAAATAATCGAACACCTTGACGATGGAACAGCCGAAGGAGAATCACGCGCGCAAAACGTCCGCGAGATTTTTTCGGTAACTTCACGTTATGATCACGCGGAAAATTCATTAGAAGCTTTTTTGGAAGGAGTCTCTCTAATTGCCGATGTTGATAATATGGAAAATAAAGATGCCGTAACTATGATGACGATTCATTCAGCTAAAGGATTGGAGTTTCCGCATGTTTTTTTACCGGGTTGGGAAGAAGGAATTTTTCCAAGTTCGCGGGCTTTGAGTAAAAAAGAAGATTTAGAAGAAGAACGACGTTTAGGATATGTCGCAATTACTCGCGCGCAAGAAAAATGTGATATTTTGTATACTAAAAAACGGCTGATGTTTGGAAATTTTCAATACCCACTCCCTTCGCCATTTTTAGATGAGCTGAATGAGAAATGTTGTGAGCGAAAAAGTGAGTTAAGTACAGACTCTCTGCCAAAGCGTCTATACGAAAAACAAAATCCCGCGAAATTTTCATCTTCTAAAAAATCTATCCGGACAGGTCACGACTTGTCCCTACAAAACATGCCAAAAACTCGCGAAGAGGCACTTTTTGGTGTTAGTAAAAACGAAACTGGTTATCAACCTTCTGATAAAATAAGGCATGCTTCTTTTGGCGAAGGAACTGTGGTGATGATTAATGGAGATACCTTGACAGTGGCTTTCCCAGGGACTGGTTTGAAAAAAATCTCGGCGACGGTGGCGCCGATTGAGAAATTATAATTTCGCGGGATTTTTCATGATAAAAAAACATCGTCTTGCGACGATGTTTTTTTGGTGTTCCTCTAATTTCGCGGTATTTCCGCTAGATTTTAATAATTAAGCTAACTCAACAACAGCTCCAGCTGCTTCAAATTTTCCTTTCATTTCTTCAGCTTCTTCTTTTTTAACTCCTTCTTTAATTACTCCTCCTTTTTCAGCTAAAGCTTTTGCTTCACCTAATCCAAGTCCTGTAATTTCGCGGACTACTTTAATAACAGCGATTTTTTGAGCTCCGCAGTCTTTAAGAACTACATCAAATGCAGATTTTTCTTCAGCGGCATCATCTCCACCAGCAGCAGCGCCAGCAGCAGCTGGAGCAGCCGCAACAGCAGCTGAAATTCCGTATTTTTCTTCGAAATATTTAGCTACATTGTTTGCTTCTACTACTGTTAATTTTTCAATAGCATCAACAACAGCTTTCTCTGATTTAGAAAGCTCAACGGTTACAGTTGTTTCTTCAGTCATTTTTTAAAAAGTTTAAAAATTAAATAAAAATTAAATTCGGATTAAGCCGCGAATTTATCGGCATTTTTAAGAACATTAAAAGTTCTTTGTAACCCTGAATTGAAAACAGAGTGTAGTTTTTGTGGTCCTGATTTGAGCATTCCCACAATTTTCGCGAGAGATTCTTCGCGAGTAGCTGTATTCGCAAATTCAGCAGTTTTAGCCGCATCAAGGAAATTTCCTTCAAACAAAGCTCCCGCGAAATCAATTTTCGCGAATTTGTTTGCTTTATCAAAAAAATCTTTTTTGAATTTCTTGATAAACTGAGCTGGCATCACCGCATCAGTTGGCGATACAATTACAGCGACAGAACCTTCCAACGAATCGGAATCAAACTCAGCTAGTCCGGCTTCTTTGGCAGCGATTGCCATTAAAGTTTTCTTAATAACAGTGTAAGACATCCCGTTTTCGCGAAGTTCTCGACGAATGATTTGGGCTTCTTCCACTCCTAATTTGTCAAACTTGGCAAAAGCGACACCAGCAGCTTCTTTGAACTTTTCAATCAAAGCGGCTAACTGTTCCTCTTTTTTGGATCTGGTAATTGCCATGGTAAATAAATAAAAAAATCTTCGTAATCGAAGACATTTTTCCTGACGAAGCCCAAGTTCTTCTGGGCAGATGCGACCTAGTGCGCTCTGTAAACTCCGTCTCGGTAGGATTTATTTGAATACCTACTGTCTTCGACACGAGCAGAATATATTTTTTAGTTCAGTGTTGTCAAATTTTTTCGCGGGATTCTCAAAATACCGCGAAATTTTAGAATCCAAATCCTTTAATCATATCTTTAAGAGAATTTCCAGCACTGGCTGGTAAATTTTTGATAGAATTTACAGATTCTTTAACTAATTCCAACTGGTTAGAAATTCCTAAATAAAATTCCCACGCTTTCCACGCAATTAAAATTAGAGAAATAAGAGTTAAGATTGTGAAAAAATTACTTGCCAGAAATCCCGCGAAATTTTTCCACCATGGCGGATTTATTCTTTTATTTATTTTGTTTACTTGATCTTCAAGCTTATCAATTTTAGTCTCTAAGCGAGAAAGAGTTTCTTGTAGATTTTCGTTAAAATTTCCCATTTTTTGTAAATAGACACAAGCAATCCTTTAATCCCCTCTCTTTTTAAATAAAAGAGAGGGGAGATAAAATAACTATTTTTTCGCGGGATTTTTGGTAAATTCAGTTTTACGACGAATTGCTCGCTGAATTAACCATAAAATAATTAGGATTGGTAACCAAATTGGAGTGTAAACAACAATCATTATGGCTTTTTTCGCGAGATTTTGTAGAGAATGAATTAAATCGTTTACAGCTTCTTTCCAAGTTCGTTCCATATTCCAATCAGCCGGGCTAGAAAAGTCACCAATTTGAGGTTTAGGCTGAATAGTTAAATTTATAGTTGAAAAGGAAACATCTGTATCACGACGATTTTGCATTCGTTGTAGATTTTCAATTTGGTTTTGCACTGAACTTAATTCACGGTCAATTTGTAAAACATCACCTAAATTGTCTGTTTTGAACTTCATCAATTCCCGAAGTCGATCACGACGAGTTTCTAAATTTTTAATTTGGTTTTCTGTGTCCATGTATTGAGCGGTAATATCGCTAGAATTAAAACTTTCACTTTTTTTGATTCCCAAAGATGCTAAATTTTCCAAAGCAATATCTAATTTGTCACTAGGAACACGCAAAGTCATATTATAAGCCAAAATATCTGGACGAACTTCATAAGAATTCATATTGGTAATAACTCCGCCTAATTCTGACACTTTTTCTTCTACTAAATTTTTAGTAATTTCTGTATCATCAACTTCAATTGTTAATGAAGCATTTTTTATAATCTTACGATCTTGTTCCGGAACATCAGCAAAAGCAGTATTGTTAGGTGGAATAGGTAGAGAAATCCCGCGAGATTTCATCATTCGTGGAGCAGGCATAGCCACACTGTCTTCCATTATATAATCTCGACTAATTCCTTTTAATATTCCCGAATTTTTAAAATTCATTTCAACATTTGTAGTAAAATTTCGCGGGAAAACCCAGACTCCCAAAAGAGCCAAACAAACCATTAAGATAAGGTTTCGTCCTGCAAAACGAGCGATTCTGCCAAGAAATTTTTTCATTTTTATTTTTTTAGAAAATAATCATTCTTGAATCTATATTTTCCTGGGAAATTTGGCAAGTTTTTAAAAATCCCGCGAAATTTTGACTTGTTAGGAAATTTATATTAAAAGTAAAACAGATGAAAAAAAGTTTTTATTTTTTAGTGATTATTAGTGTCATAGTTTTGCTAATTCCCCAAATTTTCGCGGGATATTCCTGGGAAAAAATTGGAATTTCGCGGGTTTTGGATAGTAATCATTTGGTTTTAAAAAATTCTGAAAAAGTCTGGCGAATTATTGGTCTTAAGGAAAATGATGAGTTTTCAGCAGACAAACAAGAAGCTTGTCATGCTTCAGAAAATTTCCGCGAAATTAAAAATTTACTTCTAAATAATGAAGTTTTTTCAGCAACTGATGAAAAAGTTCACGATGCTTTACATTTAAAAATTGGGAAAGAATATGTGACGGAAATAATTTTGCGAAACGGCTGGGCCAAAATGAATACCGACGAAGTTAGTTCGTTTTTTTCGGCGCGATTTAAAAAAGCTCAAGAATATGCTAAAAACAAAAAATTAGGGATTTGGGATAAATGTTTACTAGATAAAAATTGGGCTAAAATTCGCGAAAATTTCGGTGAACGAATGAAAAAATTAAAGCGGAAATATCCACAATTTTTGGGACAAGTTGCGGTTGGAGAAGTAGCGGAAGTCTTGTCTGGCAATGAATTACGTTTAAAAAATGGGCCAATCGTTCAACTAGCAAATGTAAAAATCCCGCGAGAAAATAATCAGGCCAGTCATTGTTTTCGTGAAAACTCGCGAAATTATTTGGAAAACTTAGTTCTAGGAAAAAAAATTCGTTTAGAAAAACCTTTAAAATCCCGCGAAATTTCAAATTATAAACTAGTACGAAATGTTTTCATATTAAATCCTACTTATTCATTGCCAACTCAAAAAATGAAAAGTGGAAGAAAATTTCGCGGGATTTTTGTGAATGAAAAAATGATTAAAGACGGCTTTGGGAAGTTTATCAGAACTGCTATAAATCTAGACCAAACCGAGTCTAATCTTGAAAAAACACAAAAGGAGGTTTACAAGAATCCGCGTGGAGCATGGGCAATTTGTGCCCGAGAAATTTTACAAACTCCAGTTGAAAATCCCGCGAAGAAAGAAAAAATTCGTGAAGTTGATGAGAATTGTCCGATTAAAGGAAATATTTCTGGCACTAAAGCTAATCCTATTAAAACTTATCACACCGTTTTGAGTGGCTGGTATGATAGAATTCAACCCGAACAATGTTTTCAAACGGAAGAGGAAGCAAATCTCGCGGGATTTCGTAAGATTAAATAGTTTTTTGAAAATTTCGCGGAAAAATAAGGATAATTGATATTATCTATTCTTTCCTTAAAATAAAACTAATGGAATTGAGTTTGTTAGAGATTGAGAAATTAGTACAACTGGCGCAAAAAGGACGCGAGGAAGCTTTTTCAAAATTATTTAATTATTTTTATCCAAAAATATCGCGATATATTTTATTTAGAGTAAATGATGAAGATGCTGAAGATTTAATTGCGGAAGTTTTTTTAAAAGTTGTAGATAAAATAAAAAAATATCATAAAACTCCTAAAGGAACTTTTTCTGCTTGGATTTTTCGAATTGCTCATAATGTTGTAATCGATTTTTATAGAAAACAAAAAGAACATTTTCAGTTGGTTAATCCTGAAACAGGCGAAATTCAGTTTGATATTCCAGATAAAGAATTAAATCCTGAAGAATCGGTTTTACAAGCTGAAGAACATCAAAAAATCCGCGAAATTTTACGAAAATTACCAGATCCTCATCGGGAAGTTTTAGAATTAAAATTCTTAGAAGAATTTTCTAACTCCGAAATTTCTGAAATTATTGGTAAATCTGAAGGAAATATCCGAGTAATTCAACTTCGAGCATTACGCGAATTACGAAAATATTTCCCTGAAGAAGAATAAAAATAAATGCATAAAATTTCGCGGATTTTTTGATAAAAATCAAAGCACTTTATTTGTTTTGAACTTAATTCTTTCCAATAATTCTGGCAACCTGTCACTCCAAAATGGAGAAATTTTTATATCGGAAACTTGCTCTATTTCTGGAATGTTTATTAGAATAGAACGAGCTTCTTTTTTAGTTTTTCCCGCAATTTGCTTTTTAATTTTATTTCGCCACTCAATAGCATCTTTGGTGTTTATAGTGAAATCTAAGCTTTTAATACCAACAGCCTTAACTGAAATTTTAATATATTTATTTTCCGCGAAATTTTTCTCGTCTAATAAATTATATTTAATAGATTTTTTATCTATTTCTATTAGTTGTTGTCGATCATCAATTATTTCACTTAATTTTTTTAAAATAATTTTTTCGATATTTTCTTGATCAAAAACTATTCCCGAAAGTTCCATTTTCCCTGAAACTTCAAAAGTTTGTAATTCCTGACCAATTAAATCTTCTGGGAATTTAAAATCTCCAAAAATTTTTACTAATAAGTTTTTGTCCTCTAATAAAACATAATTCTTTTTTTCACGCAAAGAACGAGCTTTATTTTCTTTTTTTAATTTATCAATAGCTCTTCCTTGTAAAATTTCTTTTAAAAATTCGCGGGATTTTTCTTTGTCTTCTGGAGAAACTAAATAATGAGTTAGAGTTGAGCCGCCTGTCAAAGGCCCTTTATCCGCTTTGGCATAATATAAACTATGTAATTCTGGACGAAGAGCTGGGAAAAATAATTCTGTTCCCGCAATAATATTACCTCGATACCCAATGGGATTGCCATTTTTGTCAAAATTATCTGCGAAAATTTCTACCACCTTTTTCCCTGCTTTGCCGTTTTTTTTCGCGGGAATTGTCACTTTATTTTTAAAACGGAAAATAAGTCCATCTTCTGTTGATAATCGTGATGGAATTAGGAATTTTGGTTTATTTGATTCGTTGTATAAAGTAACTTTTCCGTGAGCATTTGTTATATCATATTTTCGTCCACTTGAAGCATAATTCTCCGTACTTGAAACAGTTGTCCCAATAAAAACTCCATTTATTTGTGGTAATTCTTTGTCATCTTCTTCTAATTTTGCATCTGGAAGTTTAATAATTATATTTTGAATAACTGGAATGGGGGAAATAGTTGGTTTAACTGTTATGGTTGCTTTAGGAGTGATCCAGATCAAAACTCCTCCTAATAAAAATAAAATAAAAATTGCTATAAAAAAGACTAGGGATCGTGAAGTTTTCTTTCGTCCAGGGTTATGGATTTTGTGTTTTTTAAAAGAGTTTTCTAGTTTTTCTTCTGATATTTTTTCTTTTTTACTAGAAATTCCCGCGAAATTTTCGGTTTGGGGTTTATTTTTGGGTGGTAATGTTTTTTGAAGATAAATTTCTTCTAAGACATTTTCTTCTAAATTTTTATAATCAACAGGACAAGCTGAATAAGTAGTAAAATTAGCGTTTTTCAAAATATCACGAACAAATTTCTGTGAACTAATAAACTCAATTTCTTTTTGGTGTTTATGGGCTGTTTCTTTGATTTTTTTTAAAACTTGATTATCCGCTAATAGAGGAATATTTCCTTGGCAAGAGAAAATAATTTTTCGCGGGATTTCTTTTTGTGAAATTATCCCTAAAATTTCTTTAACAATATTTGTTTTACTCAATCTAATTTTTATTTTTTCCATAACGATGTTTAATCTACTCGTTTTCGTTAAAAAATAAAACTTGATTTTAAATTTTTTCTTTATAGAATTCCCGCGAAAGAATGGGGTGTCGCCAAGTGGTAAGGCACTAGGTTTTGGTCCTAGCATTCGGGGGTTCGAATCCCTCCACCCCAGCCAGAAATTTTATGAGGGATGAGAACCCGCGATTTTTCG
>CAZMOH010000012.1:0-4556 GCA_964567875.1 uncultured Candidatus Peribacteria bacterium
TATTGATTTTATTCTTATTTCTAGATGTTGATTGGAAAATTTCGCGGGATTTTCAAAAAAAAATTAAATAAGAATTAAATTTCCAGAAAGTTAGCAATATTTGTCCATTTCTTTTGAGTTTTTTTCAAAAAAGTCTAAAATTTCGCTGATATTTTTGCTTACAAAATATGACAGACGAAAACAACAAAAACGAACTTCCTTTAGATAACTCTGAAGAACAAAATGAAAATTCCGCGAAATTTTCCGAAGACGCAGAACAGGAACTTTTATCAGTAGAAAATGAATACACTGGTCCACAGATTGACATCGTGGACGATATGGAAACATCGTTTTTGTCTTACGCGATGAGTGTGATAGTTTCGCGGGCTTTGCCTGATGTGCGGGACGGTTTAAAACCTGTTCATCGACGGATTCTTTATGCTATGCATGAAAACGGATTGCGAGCTAATGCTAAATACCGAAAATCAGCAAACGTTGTGGGGGCGGTTTTAGGGAAATATCATCCACACGGAGATTCTTCCGTTTATATGGCAATGGTCCGAATGGCACAAAATTTCTCTTTGCGATATCCACTAGTTAACGGACAAGGTAATTTTGGGTCAATTGATGGAGATAATCCAGCGGCCATGCGATATACCGAAGCTAAAATGACACACATTGCTGAATTAATGTTGGCAGATATTGAAAAAAATACCGTGGATTTTCGTCCAAATTATGATGCAACAGCCAAAGAGCCAACGGTTTTGCCAACTGTTTTACCACAACTTCTACTTAACGGGACAATGGGGATTGCTGTTGGAATGGCGACAAATATCCCTCCACATAATATGAGAGAAGTTGTCGAAGCAACTTTGCATTTAATGCGTAATCCTGAAGCAACAGTGGAAGATTTAATGCAATTTATAAAAGGACCAGATTTTCCAACTGCTGGAGAAATTTATGATGGAGGTTGTCTTTTAGAAATGTATAAAACGGGACGAGGAGGAGTTGTGATGCGAGCTAAAGTTAAAATTGAAGAAATTGGTAAAAACGGGAAACACGCAATTATTGTGACTGAAATTCCTTATCAGGTAAATAAAGCTGATTTAATCGTAAAAATTGCCGATCTTGTTCGTGATAAAAAAATCGCGGGAATTTCCGATTTACGAGATGAATCATCACGAGAAGGAATTAGAATTTATATTGAGTTGAAAAAAGATGCTTTCCCAAAGAAAATTCTAAATCAATTATTTAAACTGACTCCGCTTCAAAAGACTTTTAATTTAAATATGATTGCTTTGGTGGATGGAATTCATCCGCGACTTTTAAATTTAAAAGATGTTTTAGGGCACTTTTTAGACCATCGTTTTGAAGTTATCCAGAGACGAACTAAATACGATTTAGAAGTAGCTGAAGCACGAGCTCATATTTTAGACGGGCTAATGATTGCTTTAAATCATATTGATGAAGTTATTGCCATTATTCGTGGCTCAGAAACTAAAGAAATCGCGGGAGAAAATTTGATGAAAAAATTCAAACTTTCCGAAAAACAAACTAAAGCTATTTTGGAAATGCGTTTGCAAACTTTAGCGGGACTAGAAAGAAAGAAAATTGAAGATGAATTAGCTGAACTTAGAAAATTAATTGCAGAATTAAATTCTATTTTAGCCTCAAAAGACAAACAAAAAGATTTAATTGAAAAAGAATCCCGCGAAATTTTGGCAAAATATGGAGATGAACGAAAAACAAAAGTTCATCCGTACGCTTTAGGAAAATTTTCTGCCAAAGACACTATTCCCGATGAAGAAATGATTGTTGTTTTAACTCAACAAAACTACATTAAACGGCTTTCACCGTCTTCTTTCCGTAAACAAAAACGTGGTGGAGTTGGAGTTATTGGAGCTAAAACAAAAGAAGAAGACACTATTTTGAAATCTGTCTTTGGGACAAATCACAATGAATTGCTTTTCTTTACAAACTTGGGGCGAGTTTTCCAATTACCAATGTATGAAATTCCTGAAGCTAGCCGAACTGCTAAAGGAACTCCAATTGTTAATTTGTTACAACTTCAACCAGATGAAAAAGTAACCGAAGTATTAAATCTTTCGCGGTCAATTGGAGAATACATCTTTTTCTGTACCAGTAAAGGAACAGTTAAGAAAACGGCTTTAAGTGATTTTCAAAACATTCGTCGTTCAGGATTAATCGCACAAAAAGTTAAACCTGGTGAAGAATTACGATGGACAAAAGTTTCTAGTGGCGAAGACGAAGTGTTTATTGTTACTCGTGAAGGAAAATCAATTCGGTTTCCGGAAAGTGACGTTCGAGTAATGGGAAGAAGCGCGGCTGGAGTTCGTGGAATTCGCTTAAAAGGGAATGATGAGGTTGTAGAAATGGATATTTTACGAGACGAAAATTCAGAATTATTGGTAGTTATGGAAAACGGACTAGGGAAAAAATCCCCTGTTAAACTTTACCGTGAACAATCTCGCGGGGGAACTGGAGTTAAAGTCGCGAATATTACTTCAAAAACAGGAAAAGTAGCTGGAGCACGAGTAATTGCCCCTAGACGAACTGGCGATCTCTTATTAGTTACTAAAAAAGGACAAACTATTCGGATGCCAATTGAAAGTGTCAAAACTTCAGGTCGTTCAACTCAGGGTGTAATCTTGATGAGACCAACAGCAGGTGATTTAGTTTCTTCTATATCTTTAATTCTTGATCCAGTAGAAAAAGCTATTCAAGAAAAACTTTTAAGAGACAAATAAAATCCCGCGAAATTTTCAAGTTTTAAGAATTATTAACTTCCATTTCAGAAAAAATCTGATTTAATTCTTCCAAGGATTCTATTCTAATTAATTTTTCGCGGAATTTTGCCGCATTAGGAAATCCCCGAGCGATTTGAGCAAAGTGTTTTCGCAGTTCAATCATCGCCCATTTTTCTCCTTTAAATTCTGCCGAAAGTTCCGCTTGTCGGCGAAAAAAAGCCAGTTGTTCGGCAACACTTGGTAATGGAGAAACAGGTTTTCCCGCAAAAATTTCTCGACATTGTTTAAAAATCCACGGGTTTTTGAGGGCTCCGCGTCCAATCATTATTCCATCTAAATTTTGTAAAAATTCGCGGGCTTTTTCGGCTGAATCAATATCACCATTCCCGATAACCGGAATTTTTAAATTCTCTTTAACTTGATAAATTTTTTCCCAATTAGAATTTCCCGCGAATTTTTGGACAGTTGTTCGTCCGTGAATAGCTAAGGCCGAAATACCTGCTGACTCAAAATCTTTAGTTGATTGTAATAAATCCTCATCGTTATAAAATCCCAATCGCATTTTTACTGTAACAGGGAGTCTTGTTGATTTAACCAACGCTTCAATCATTTGGGCAGATTTCGCGGGATTTTTAAGTAGAGCTGAACCATTTCCTGAATTAACAATCTTTGGACTAGGACAACCAAAATTTAAATCTATAAAATCAGCACCCATGTCTTCGACAACTTTAGCTGCTTCCAGGAAAGATTCAGTTTTAGAGCCAAAAAGTTGGATTCCGTAATATTTTTTTTCATCAGGATGAAAAGCCATCATTCGTCGGGTTTTTTCATTGTTATGACGAATTGCTTCACAGGAAATAAGTTCCGAAACTAAAATAACCGAAGGTTCAATTTCTTTTACTAGTCGTCGAAACGGAGATTCTGTATAACCCGCCATAGGCGCTAGAGCCAAGATTGGTCGTTCTAATTCTGTCCAAAAATCTTTTTTCATAATTTTCTTTTTTCTCCCTCTCCTTCTATAGGAGAGAGCTGAGGGTGAGGTTTTTCTCGCGGAATTTATAACAGATAAAAACACTTTTCGCTATTGAATTTTTAAAAAAAATCTGGTATAATCTAGAGATTAAATAAAAAATGAAAAACTTAAGAAAAATCCCGCGAAATTTTCAAGCTAAGTTCTGTTGGTTAGAAAAACCTTCAGGAAATATTGAAAGCAATGAAGTTATTCAAAATTCTTTAAAAGATCTTAAACAGAATGTCGAATCAACACCTAAATCTTCTGAATATTCAAGCCAAAAAACAATTGATTCTGCTCTAAATTCTGTAAAAAATGACGAAAAATTACCAGAAAGTTTTAAAAATATAAAAGCTTCCGAATTTCTAAAACGAAGTGCCGAAGACCTACAAACTCTATTTATAGACGATGGGACAATAAATTTTCGCGGGAATTTTTTTGCTAAAAGGGAAATTGGGTTAGTGGATTTGTTTCCCAAAATTTCGGAAAAACAACAGTTTGTTGTTTTGGATGGAATAACTTATGCGTATGGAGCGAGAAGAAGAGATGGGAAAATTGGTTATGGAAATCCTAAATATAGAGCTATCACCGGTGGCGAAAAAATTGAGTTTTTCATCGGTCCACCTCAAACTGAAGAACAGAATTACAAGCTATTGCAATCTTTTGTGAAGAATGACAAAGGAGAAATAATCAGTCCAGATGAAAAAGGTTATAAATATGAAAATTTGGTTCAAAATTTCGCGGGATTTTCGCCAAATTTAGAAAACCTATCTCCTGAACAAGAACAATCAGAAAAA
>CAZMOH010000012.1:4656-15962 GCA_964567875.1 uncultured Candidatus Peribacteria bacterium
CCAATCGTTGGTTTTTCTTTAAAAAATTGTTTATAATACTGGCGAAAATCTCCAAAATCAACTTTTGCTGAGATTTGATAAATATTTCGCGGGATTTTAATACTACTATTCCCTTCTAACTTAAAATTCAAAAAAGCAAATTTATTATTATCTTCATCAATAAATGGTAAAACCGGCTGAAAAGATATTTCGTAATTGGAACAATTATTACAATTCATAAAGTCTTTCAAATCTGTAGTAGTGTCTCCTGAAGGTAAGATTTTTCCAATCGTATTAGAATTAAAATCAATAATTCCATTTGTAAAATGTGTTACTCCTGAACAACTTCCGTTACTCGCTAAACATAAATCTGACTTACAATAAAAAGATGAACCAGCATCACAGGCTTCATCTTCTTCATTGGCAACGCGCGGAATAAAGGTTTCATATTGTCCACTATTATTTTTCCGCGAAACTGACCACACAATCGCAACCTCATTAGTATTTTGATTTTCTAATAAAGGATTATTTGGAAATGATAATTTTAAAGAAGCTCTTTCACTATTAGTCATATTATTTATAGAAATACTTTGATCTGAATCAGCTGAACTATCCCAATAAAGAGGAATTGTAATTTTTTCGTTTTCCTGTATTTTCCCTACAATCTCCTTTGTTGCTCGCCCATTGATTGCCCAATTAACTACTGCCCCATTCCCAATTTCTGTAAAACTCAAATTAGGAGAACTCTCCATATCCAACCCTGCCCCACGAACATTATGATGAAAAAGAGCCGCCTCTTTTCCTGCTTCTAAAGCGAAGAAAGCTTGATTGGAGCGAGCGATATTTGTAGTTTGATCCAGAGTTTTATTTATATAAACAATAATTGCTACTGCGACCCCTGTTAAAATAAGAGAAGCGACAACTGCAATAAACAAAGAAAATCCGCGATTTTTTATTTTTTTTATGTTCATTTTCTTAATTCTAACTTAAAATGCGGGAAATAAAAAAAATTCTATGAAAAAAGTAGCTTTAATCATTCTCGACGGATTCGGTATTGGTCACCATGACAAGGGAGACGCCATATTTCATGCCAAAAAACCTTTCCTGCAAAAACTTTTTGCTTCAGAAAATTTCGCGAGATTAAAAACCGATGGGGAAGCTGTTGGCTTACCTAGTTTCCAAACTGGTGGATCAGAAGCTGGACATTTAGCTATTGGAGCTGGTCGGCCCGTTAAACAATTTTTGACGAAAATTAATGAAGATAATTTTGAAAAAAATGAAAAACTGGTTGCGTTGTTTGAAAAAGCTAAATCCCGCGAAAAAATACACTTTCTGGGAATGATTTCCGATGGTGGAATTCATAGTTTTTTACCACATTTATTAGATTTACTCGATTTAGCGCAGAAATTTGAAATTCGCGAGATTTATATTCACGCGATAACTGATGGGCGCGATGTCGGAGAAAGATCGGCTAAAAATTTTATTAATCAAATTGAAGAAAAAAACATTGGTAAAATTGCCACAATTGGTGGGCGCTTTTTTGCTATGGATCGTGATAATAATTGGGACAGAATTGAAAAAGCTTACCAAGTTTTAACTGGAAAGAAGGAAGTAACTGAAAATCCCGCGAAAAAAGTAGTGGAAGATTTTTATAATAACTCGGATCAATCTGATTATTATTTACCGCCAACCTTATTAGATGAATCAGGAGTAATTCAGAAAGACGATGTTGTAATCAGTTTCAACTATCGCATAGATCGTATGCGACAAATTTGGTCTGCTTTTTGTGATGAAAATTTTGATAAATTTTCGCGGGATTTTCGTTTAAATCCACAGAATGTTGGAGTTTTTGGTGGATATTACCCAGAAGCTGTGCAGATTTACCAGGAAGAAAAAGGTGGCGTAAAAAATACCTTGGGAGAAGTCATTTCCCGCGAAAATTTAACTCAACTACGAATTTCCGAGACGGAAAAATTTAATCATGTAACTTTTTATTTTTCTGGTGGAAGAAAAGAAGCATTTAGTGGTGAAGAAAGAATTCTTATCCCTTCGCCAAAATGTGCTAGTTATGCTGAAAAACCAGCTATGTCCGCTCGTGAACAAACTACCGCCTTATTGGAAAAAATCGCGGAAAAAGATTTTTCTTTAATTGTCCAAAATTTTGCTAATTCCGATTTAGTTGGGCATTCTGGGAGTTTGGAGGCAGCAATAAAAGCTATTGAAGTTTTAGATGAATGTTTGAGAAAAGAAGTTCCACGACTTTTAGAAAAAGATTACACTGTTATCATCACCGCTGATCACGGAAACAGCGATGAAATGCTTTATCCTAATGGTGAACCTTGCGCTAGTCATACTAAAAATCTCGTTCCGTTTTGGGTTTTGGAAAATTCGCGGGTTTTTAATTTAAAGGGGAAAAAAGGGACTCTAGCCGATATTGCTCCGACTATTTTGAAATTATTGGGAATAGCAAAACCAGCAGAAATGACTGGGGAAAGTTTGGTGTAAAAAATCCCGCGAAATTATTGTTGTCCGTAAATTTCGCGCGGTTTAGCCCCACGACTTGGTCCAATTATCCCGCGTTCTTCCATCTGGTCTAAAATTCGTGCGGCCCGCGCGTATCCTATTTCTAGGCGACGTTGGAGAAAAGAAGCTGATGCTTTTTTATTTTGTAAAACTATTTCTACTGCTTTAGGATAAAGCTTGTCTAAATCTTCATCAGCTGTTTTTTCTCGTTCTGGCAAACCGGCTGTTAGAACTTTTCCCTTTGCCATTCCCTCAATAGATTGCTGAGTAATCTCGTCGTTTCCAATAGCTTCGGGAAACTGTAGTTTAATGAAATTAGTTAATCTCGCGACTTCTTCGTTAGTAATATAAATTCCTTGAATTCTAGTTAAATTTCCAGAATTTCCATCAAGATAAAGCATATCTCCTAATCCAAGGAGAGATTCCGCTCCCATCCCGTCAATAATAGTTCGTGAATCAATTTGCGATGAAACTTTGAAAGCAATTCTCGCGGGAAGATTAGCTTTAATTAGACCAGTTACAACATCAACCGATGGTCTTTGGGTAGCAATAATTAAGTGCATCCCAACAGCCCGTGCTAGTTGAGCAATACGAACAATAGCGGCTTCTACATCTTTTCCTGCAACCATCATTAAATCAGCTAGTTCATCAACGACAATGACAATCCTTGGCTCTTTTTTTTCCGCGAATTTTTCATTATATTGGTCTAAATTTACTACTCCTGCCTCAGCCAGCATCCGATAACGACGATTCATTTCCGCAACCGCCCAAGCCAGAGCCGAAACCGATTTTTCTGGCTCAACAATAACTGGGGTCAAGAGATGCGGTAATCCTTTATAGCGACTCAATTCCACTCTTTTAGGATCAATAAGAATTAATTTTAAATCTTCTGGAGAGTTATTCCAAAGTAGTGAACATAAAAAAGCATTCATTCCAACCGATTTCCCAGAACCAGTTTTTCCCGCCATCAAGAGGTGGGGCATTTTCGCGAGATTTACTACAATCGGTTTTCCAGCAACATCTCGTCCAACTGCTAGTTTTAAAGGCGCTTTTTCTTTTGACCAAGCTTCTGATTCTAAAATTTCACGCATACTAACATTAGCTCGTTTTTCATTTGGAATTTCTATTCCAACTAGACTTTTTCCACGAATGGGAGCTTCAATTCTGATATTTTCGGCCGCCAAAGCCAAAGCTAAATCATTTTTAAGGGAAGTGATTTTAGTCAATTTAACACCCGCTGCCGGAGATAATGTGAATTGAGTAACAGTTGGTCCAACATGAACTGATTTCATAGTCACTTCTATCCCAAATTGTGCTAATTTTTCGCGAATTTTTTCGGCATCAGCTCGTAGTTTTTTTTCGTTGGCTACCACTTTTGACGGATTATCCCTCAGTAAATCAATCGTTGGCTGTTGCCAAGTTCCAGCTAGCTTCTGATGCATTTTTTCTTCAATTTTTTCCTCACAAGATTTTTCGCGATATTTTTGTGATGGATTTGTATCTATTATTTTTAATTCGTTTTTAAACCTACTTTCTTCTTTTTTCGCGGATTTTTCTTTGGCGATTTCCGCTTTCGCCTCATCTAAAATTTTCTTTTGTACCGCTCCAGTAGTATCCTCAATTCTCAATTCGGTTGATTCTTTATTCCCTGATTTTGGGGAAGAAGTTTGAAAATCCCGCGAAAAAATTTCTGACCAATGAATTCTGAAACCAATTGTCGCCGTTAACCAAGCTAGACTAAATAAAAAAACTCCCGCCACCAAATCTCCAAAAAATTCGCGGATAAAAAACCCAATCGTAAACCCAGCTGCTCCACCACGCGTCGCTGATAGAGCTAATGATTCATTTTGCGGAAGTGATAAATTTATCAAGCCTAAAATAGCGAAGAAAAAAACAATTAATGATAAAACACGCACTGGCGACCATTCGTAATAAAAAGGATGTTTTTGTTGGTTCGGATTTTTA
Organism: uncultured Candidatus Peribacteria bacterium; assembly: GCA_964567875.1. Taxonomy (GTDB): domain Bacteria; phylum Patescibacteriota; class Gracilibacteria; order UBA4473; family UBA4473; genus JALVIB01. The sequence continues at coordinate 9,124 of CAZMOH010000012.1, forward strand.
GTCCAAATGAAAACGGCTCCAATCGCCATTAAAATAAACGGAACTAACCACATTCCTATTCCAAAAAGCCAACGAAATCCCGCGAAAATTTGCTGAGAAATCTCAGCTGAACTAAAAAATATTGTTAAAACAATAATTCCCGCCCCAATCCAACTCCAACCAATAATTTCCCGATAAATTGGAGTATTTTTAAATTCAGCTATTTTTTTTTCGCGGGATTTTTGTTTTTCTATTTTTTGTTTTGCTTTAGTTTTAGCTTTTTCTCGCAATAATTTTGATTTTTCTTTCTTTTTTTCGGCTGCCAACATTTTTTTTGCAGCTTTTTGTGCTTCTTTACGAAGAACACTGGCTGGAATTCGCACACTCGGAGATTTTTTCTTTTTTCCAAACATCGTACAAAATTATAGTTCAACACAAAAAAAAGGCAAGTTTTAAAAATTTCGCGGGATTTTTTGGTTATTTTTAAAAAATTGACTAAAATTCATCTGAAAAATTTAACCCTCAAAAAAAATGGCTGACAAAGTTTATTGTGGAAACGGAAAGTTAATCAAAACTCAGTATGGAGATATGATGAAGTTATCTCTTTCACCAGAAGATATTGAAAAAATTGTTGAACGCTCAAAAGCAACTAAAGATCGCGGTGGCTGGGTAAATATTGATATAAAAGAAAGACGTGAACCAAGTCCCAAAGGTATGACTCACTATTTGGAAATTGATATGTGGGAACCAAACCAAAGTGGTGAAGAAAATCCCGCGAAAAAAGCGGCTGCCGAACCAGTTGCTGATGAAATTCAATTGGACGAGGAAATCTCAGCTGAAGATTTGCCTTTTTAAATCATCTAGCTACAATTAACTCTCATCTTAATGAGAATATTTTTAACCCCTTAAAAAATGTGTGAAGAAATGAATTTTTTACAAATCGGACAACCAGCTCCAGATTTTACAGTTAGTGCTTATTTGCCAGAAAAAGATGATGTTGATGCAAAAGTTTCTCTTTCAGATTACCGAGGAAAATGGGTGCTTTTATTTTTCTACCCATTAGACTTCACTTTTGTTTGCCCAACAGAATTAGTGAAATTAGCGGAAATGCAGGAAGAATTCGCAGAAAATAACTGCCAAATTTTATCAGCTTCAATTGATTCTCCGTTTGTTCATCAAGCTTGGCTTAAAGCAGATAAAAGATTAAGTGGAATTAAATTCCCAATGTTGTCTGACATGGATAAAATGTTAGGACTTGATTACAACACAATTCATGATGACGGAATGCATTTCCGTGGAGCTTTTATTATTGATCCTGACGGAGTTTTGCAATCAATGACGGTTAACAATCTGCCAGTTGGACGAAACCCTGAAGAACTTTTACGAACTTTAAAAGCTTTCCAAACTGGTGATCTTTGTCCTGTTGAATGGCACGAAGGAGAAGAAACCTTAGGTAAAGCTTAATTGTTTTATTTATTTAAAATCCCGTGGAATAAAATTTCGCGGGATTTTTTTAAAAATAAAAAAATGTATAAAATTTACCACAATCCGCGTTGTTCTAAATCCCGACAAGCTTTGAATATTTTGCGAGAAAAAGGTATTGAGCCCGAAATTATTGAGTATCTAAAAAATCCTCTCCCCGAAACAAAAATCCGCGAAATTTTGCAAATTTTGAACAAAAAACCACTTGAAATTTGCCGAACTAAAGAAAAACTTTTTCGTGAACTTGGTTTGTCTAGAGAAAGCTCTGATGCTGAATTAATTTCGGCTATGGCCCAAAACCCGAAGTTAATTGAACGGGCGATTGTTATTAAAAATAATGAAAAAGGAGTTGTCGCCCGCCCACCAGAAAAGGTTTTAGAATTGTTTTGAAAAATTTCGCGGGATTTTAGATAATAAACATAAAAGTCAAAACACCAATTATCCCTGAAACTAAAACACCAACGGTGATTTTTTTAGTTAGTTCTTTTGAGCCGAGTATAGCTACATAAGCGATTTTAATTACCGAGTTCATGATTAACCCGAGAAAAATCGCTATTTGGGCAGTACTAGTAATAATTTCTCCCTGCTTGACTGCTTCGAGACTAGATAAAATAACTGCATCAATATCAACTAATCCCGACAAAAGAGCGGTCCCATAAACCCCAATGTCGCCAAAATACTTTTTACTAAAAGCAATTCCAAACAAAACAATTACAAAAACTATTGCGAATTTTAAAGCTGGCGCTATTTCAAAAGGACTAGAAACATCAACTGTTTGTTTAGACAAAGATCTTTTATTTTTGGAAAATTTTTGAAAAGTTAAATAAGCTAAAATAAAACTGGTTAAAGCCATTGATAATGGCAAAAGTAAAAAAATCCCGCGAAATTCGGCTGTTCCAACTAAAAATATCTCTACTAAAGCCCTAATTTGCATTACTCCCAGAGCAAGAATAATTCCTGAAGCTAGAACTCCAACTTTAGATATTTTTTTAGATTTTTCCGAAAAAGATATTGTAACCGCTGTACTAGAAGCAACTGCTCCTAAAAAGGCAGTCATCATTAGCCCACCTTTTTCGCCAAAATATTTTGTCAAAAAGTATCCAATAAATCCCAATCCTGAAATTAAAATCACTAAAAGCCAGATATTAAAAGGCACAAAAATTCCCCACGGATCTACTGCTTCGTGTGGCAGGAAAGGTAAAATCGCTCCCGATAAAGCTAGGAGCTGTATCATTCCTCTATTTTCGCGGGGAGTTAAGGTGTGAGCAAATTTATGTAAATCATCGCGAAATTCTTTTAGTCCTGCTAGGAAAACAGTCAGTAAAATCGCAATTATAAAGTTTCCCATTCCAACTAAAACGCCAATCCAAAAAGTCATAAATCCCGCGAATTCTGTAGTCATACCGACTTTGTTTAAAGCAAAAGCTCCGTGGGCGTAACCAATAGCAATAATTGTTAAAATTCCCGCGAAAATTACTACTGGTAAATAAGGTAAAGTCGGAAAAATTGTAGAAATTGTTCCTAGAGTTGTTAACAAAATCATTGTCCGAAAACCAATGAAAGCTTCTTTTTTTGCTTCCATCTCCCGACGAAGTCCCAAAACTGCTCCCAATAAAGATGAAATCAAGAGAGCAAAAACTGTTGGTGGCAAAAAATGAGTCATCCAAAAATTATACCTAATTTCGCGGGATTTTTCAACTAAAAAGTTTTTTAACTTTATTAAAAATAATACAACTAAACAAAATAATTTAAAAACAACTCCAAACCATTGAAATTCCGCGAAATTTTTGGTATAATGGCCCGAATTATTTATTTCTAACTAAAAAATGAAAATTGAATTTTCGGGAGCGGATCACGGAGTAACCGGATCTAAACATTTAATGCATTTAAACGGACACAAAATTTTATTAGATTGTGGGATGTTCCAAGGACGACGAAAGGCGTCTATTGAAGCTAACTTAAAACTGCCTTTTAAGGCCGAAGAAATTGATGCCGTGGTGCTTAGTCACGCTCATATTGATCATTCTGGAGCAATTCCTCTTTTGGTAAAAAATGGTTTTACTGGGCCCATTTATTGTACACACGCCACTCGTGATTTATGCGCCATAATGCTGCGAGACTCCGCTTATATTCAAGAAAAAGATGCCGAATGGGCTAGCAAAAAAGCAGGGAAAAAATTGGATCCACTCTACACAATTCAAGATGCCGAAAAAGCACTAACTCTCTTTCGTTCAGTAGCTTATGACCAAAAATTTCGCGTAAAATCTGGAGCTTATGTTACTTTTCATGATGCAGGACATATTTTGGGATCAGCTGTAGAAGAATGGGAAATTCACGATGAAGACACCAATCAAGATATTCGGCTAGGATTTACAGGAGATCTTGGGCGAAAAAAATTACCAATTTTGAAAGATCCAGTCCAAATTAAGAATTTAGATATTTTTATTACGGAATCAACTTACGGGAACCGTTTTCATGATGAAATTAAGGATGTTAAAGAAAAATTTGCGGAAACTATCAAAAAGACTTTTGCCCGTGGGGGAAAAGTTTTTATTCCAGCTTTTGCAGTGGAACGAACCCAAGAAATTTTGTACGTAATCCGCGAATTACAACACGAAGGTAAACTAGATAAGTTCCCTATTTTTGTTGACTCTCCACTAGCAACTGGAGCTACTGAAATTTTCAGTTTACATCCAGAATGTTTTGATGATGATTTAGTGGCAATGATGGATCGTGGCGAAGCGCCTTTTCTTGATAACAAAGACGGCTTACAATTTACGCGAAGTGTTGAGGATTCTAAAGCTTTAAATGAATTCCCTGGACCGGCTATCATTATTTCGGCCAGTGGAATGTGTGATGCTGGACGAATTAAACATCATTTGGCTAATAATATAGAAAATCCCGCGAATACTTTATTAGTTGTGGGATTTATGGCTGCTAATACTTTAGGACGACGACTTTTGGAACACACGGGAACGGTCAAAATTTTCGGGAAAGAACATCCGGTTCAGATGGAAACAGTAATTTTCAATGCTTTTTCTGGTCATGCTGATCAAAAAGGACTTTTGCGCTTTGCTAGCGGAGTCGGAAATCCTAAAAACGTCTTTTGTGTTCACGGAGAACCTGAATCTTTAGAAGTTTTTCAAGAAAAATTAGCCGAATTGCCTAATTTAAAAGATGCTCAAATTAATGCTCCAAATTTAGGAGACGTTTGGGAATTACAAGCTGACAAATCAATGAAAAAACTAGCTTGGCGTAACCCAGTCGCTGAAGAAATTGGGGAAATTTTAAAATAAAATTTCGCGGGATTTTTCCTATATTGTCTGTTTATCAAAAATATAATTGGGAGATATAAAAATATCTTTACAAAGAGAGAATACTGTAAGCATATTGCAAAATCCCGCGAAATTTTTATATTTAGCGCGATTTAAAACAAAATCCCGCGAAATTATGACTTCTAAAATTAGAAATTTTTGTATCATTGCTCATATTGACCACGGAAAATCAACCTTAGCCGATCGTCTTTTGGAAATGACGGGGACAATCGCTAAACGGGATATGGTTCACGGGCAAATGTTGGATACTATGGAATTAGAACAAGAACGTGGAATTACCATTAAACTGCAACCCGTGCGAATGAACTGGCAAGGATACCAATTAAATTTAATTGATACTCCGGGACATGTTGATTTTAGCTATGAAGTCTCGCGAAGTTTAGCTGCTTGTGAAGGAGCTATTTTAGTAGTTGATGCTACCCAGGGAGTAGAAGCTCAAACCTTAGCTAATGTTTTTATGGCTATGGAATACGGATTAAAAATAATTCCGGTTCTTAATAAAATCGATTTACCAGCTGCTGAACCAGAACGTCGCGCCAGTGAAATTGAAACTCTCTTAGGATTTCCGGCTGAAGATATTTTGACCATTTCCGCAAAATCTGGGGAAAATGTGGATAAACTTTTAGACAAAATAATTAACGAAGTTCCAGCCCCTGAGGAAAATGAAATTTTCGCGAAAAATTCCGAAGTTTTTGAACAAGACGGCGCCAAGGCCTTAATTTTTGACTCAACTTTTGATCAATATCGGGGAGTAGTGAGTTCGGTACGCGTTTTTCAAGGAGAATTTTTTCCTAACCAAAAATCTCGCTTAGTTTTATCTAATCGTGATATTTTACCAACTGAAGTTGGTTTTTTATCGCCTAGTTATAATCCCGCGAAATCTTTAAAATGTGGAGAAGTTGGCTATATGGTGACTGGTTTAAAAAATGTCGTTGATGCTAAAGTTGGAGATACTATTTATGCTGGGAAAGAAGAAAATCCTTTGCCTTTACCAGGCTATGCTGAACCTCTCCCCTTTGTTTTCGCGGGAATTTATCCAATTGCGGGAGATGATTTTCCTTTGTTGCGGAAATCGTTAGAGAAACTTGTTCTAAACGATGCTTCACTTGTTTATTCGCCAGAAAGTTCATCAGCCCTAGGTAATGGTTTTCGGGTTGGTTTTTTAGGACTTTTGCATTTAGATATTATTCGCGAAAGATTAGAACGAGAATTTGATTTAGATATTTTAGTTACCGCTCCGTCTGTTTCTTACGAGATTGTGAAAAATAATGGTGAAATTCAAACGGTTTCTAATCCATCAGAATTACCTGATGCTGGAAGTTATCGCGAAATTCGCGAACCTTGGGCTAAAATAACTATTTTTTGTCCCAAAGATATGATTGGAAGTGTGATGAAATTGTGTAACGATCGTCGCGGAATTTCTAAAAATTTACAATATCCCGATCCACTTCGGGCTGAACTGACTTACGAAATCCCGCTGTCCTCAATCGTAACTGATTTTTACGATGATTTGAAATCAATAACTTCGGGCTACGCTTCAATGTCTTATGAACCATTAGAAATGCGTCCGGGAAATCTCGCGAAATTGGATATGTTAGTTGCTGATGAAAAAGTAGATGCTCTCTCCCAAATAATTTACCGTCCAGATGCTCACAACATTGGGATTAAATGGTGTAAAAAATTGAAAGAAATTTTACCAAAACAACAATTTGCTATTAAAATTCAAGCCGCTATTGGTGGAACAATTGTCGCCCGGGAAACAATTTCTGCTATGCGAAAAGATGTAACAGCCAAATTATATGGAGGAGATGTCACACGAAAAAACAAACTATTAAAAAAACAAAAAGCGGGTAAAAAGCGCTTAAAGCAGTTCGGAAAGGTGACAATTCCGCAAGAAGCCTTTTTCGCCATGATGCAAAACACTGGTAAGAAATAAAAATTTCGCGGGATTTTTTATATTCTACGATTCCTTTTTCCAACCCTAAAATTGTTCGACGGAGCGCGAGCGTCAGCGAGCGCTCCTAGTCTTTACCAAGTTCCACT